>JBAQMG010000124.1:0-35431 GCA_049302575.1 Desulfitobacteriaceae bacterium
ATGCATGGCGGAGGGCAAGAGAAAAAACGACGTTCAGGAACTGAGAATACACCTGGTATTATCGGTTTTGGTAAAGCCTGTGAGTTGGCTGGTCTTTGTATGACTGAAGAAGCACAACGAGTCATAAAACTCAGGGACAAGCTCTTAACAGGTTTAGTAAAACGTATTGAGAATGTCAAGGTCAATGGTCCCTTGGGGGATTTGCGTTTACCAAATAATGTAAATGTTAGTATTGAGTTTGTTGAAGGTGAATCCCTTCTACTTAGTTTAGATCTGTTAGGAATTGCGGCTTCCAGTGGCTCAGCCTGTACGTCTGGATCTCTTGATCCTTCACATGTCTTGCTGGCGATGGGCTTATCTCATGAGATTGCCCACGGATCACTAAGATTTACCTTTGGTCGTCAGAATACGGACGAGGATGTGGATTATGTTCTCGAACACTTACCTAAAATTGTTGAGCGCTTACGGACGATGTCACCACTTTATGACCGGGTCTGTAAGAGCAATTTTGCATAAGAAAAGGAGCGAAGAGGGATGTATTCAGAAAAAGTTATGGATCATTTTACTAATCCACGTAATGTAGGGGAAATATGTGAGGCTAGTGGTGTAGGCGAAGTCGGAAATGCTAAATGCGGAGATATCATGAGGATATATTTGGATATTGAGGACGATATTATTAAAGACGTCAAATTTAAGACGTTCGGTTGTGGTGCGGCCGTAGCGACAAGTAGTATGGTAACTGAAATGGTTAAGGGTAAAACAATTGCTGAAGCTCTGGAAATTTCTAATGCGGCAGTTGCTGAGGCTTTAGACGGCTTACCACCCGCCAAAATGCATTGTTCTAATTTAGCGGCAGATGCCCTACATGCGGCTATCAAGGATTATCAAGCTAAAAAAAGCAAGGAATAACTAGTATGACACTCTCAAATAAGGCTAAAGTAGTTGTTGGAATGAGCGGCGGTGTGGATAGTTCCATGGCCGCTGCTTTGCTTAAGGAGCAGGGTTATGACGTTATAGGAGTGACCATGCAAATATGGCCTGAATCCAAAACGGAGTTTGATGAAGGGGGTTGCTGTTCAATATCGGCAATCGATGATGCTCGTCGGGTGGCCTTTCAACTGGGTATTCCCCACTACGTCTTGAATTTTAGGGATTTTTTTGAGGATAAAGTTGTTAATTATTTTACTGAGGCCTATCTTGCTGGTCAAACACCTAATCCCTGTTTGGCTTGTAATCGTTACTTGAAATTTGACGAGTTGTTACGCAGGGCTCGGGGACTTGGGGCGGACTATGTATCTACGGGTCATTATGCACGGGTATGGCAGGATTCTACATCGGGAAGATTCTTCTTAGGTAAGGGTTTGGATGAACAGAAAGATCAAACCTATGCGTTATATATGTTGACACAAGAACAGCTCGCACATACGCTTTTCCCACTTGCCGGATTTAATAAACAACGGATCAGGGAGATGGCTAGGGAAAGGGGTCTTTTCACTGTGGCAGATAAGCCTGATAGTCAAGAAATTTGTTTTGTTCCAGATGATGATTATGCTTCTTTTGTACAAGGAAGGGTTGGACAACGCTGTCAAAAGGGTAATTTTATAGATTCCCAAGGAAAAATTCTAGGAGAGCATCAAGGAATTATTCATTATACGATTGGGCAAAGAAAAGGGCTTGGCGTGACGTTTGGTAAACCTATGTTTGTCATTGGACTTAACCCAGAAAGTAACGAAGTTGTTCTAGGAGAAGACCAAGACGTTTATACGGAGTCCCTTTGGGCCAATGATTTAAATTGGATTTCAATTACTCAGTTGCAAGTGCCTGTGAAAGTTGAGGCTAAAATACGTTATAAGGCTCAGCCGAGTCCAGCAGTAGTCTATCCGTTAGAGGCTGTTTCAGGAAGCGAAGTTGGATTACAGTTGGCAAAAGTCAAAGTGTGTTTTGAAACCCCACAGCGAGCTGTGACTCCTGGGCAAGCAGTAGTTTTTTATCAAGGAGAACTTGTTGTTGGGGGAGCAACGATTATTTCTGACCCACGGGGCATGCATAGATAACTCTTGCTTTGGGTATATTAAATCTATATAAATTTCCGTATTTTGAGGAGTAGAGTTAGGTATGAGATGTACTAGGGAGATTATCGGACTACCAATTCTTGATCTTAATAATGGAGATCAAGTGGGTTGGGTTAAAGATGTGATTTTTGAGCAAGACAAGGATATTGTTGCCGGCATTATTTTAGAAGGTGGTCATTTGTTCGAATCCAATAAAGGTATACCACGTCAAGCTATGGTTTCTGTAGGGAAAGATGCCGTAACAGTTTCAAATACTTCACAAAAAAAAATTATTGGTCTAAAATGGTCACAAAAAGTAGGGAATAAGGTGTATACTCAAGGTGGGGACGCGCGGGGGACAATTGAAGATATTTTCCTGGATGATGGTGCAGAGCATATTGTCGGCTTTGAGATCTCAGACGGTTTGTTTGCAGATCTAATGGAGGGTCGCGGAGCAATTTTTAAGCAACATGTCATGGTAGATGGAAAGGATATCTTAATTGTGGATGACCAGGTATCCTCCTGGGATGGAAGCAATAGAGGAGGTTCGTTGTCATGAACTGTCCGGTATGTGATGGACGTTCGATCGGTAAAGTTGGGGTTGAACAGTTTTTTTGTTGGGATTGTTGTGTTGAATTTACCAATCAGGTAGATAAAGTCGTTATTTATGATCTGGGCGAAGATGGATCTTTGGTTGCTTGGGAAGATCCTATTTTGAATTTTGGACAAGCAGCCGACGCTGTAGTTGAACTTGAATAATTTAATAGCATATTATTTCTAAGGTTATTTTGGAGCGCGTGGAACGCGCTCTTTTTATTAGTACTCCCTATCGTTAAAATGTAAGGATTTGGGGGAGTATAAGTTTAAGCGTTTGCAAAAGATAAATGAAGGAAATTATACGGAACTTAGATAGATGCTTGAAAGGGGCTTAGTATGCAAAAGAAGCATTGGCGCTGGCTATTCGTCAGCTGTTGCATAGTTCTAGGCGCAATTTTCTTTTTTTCAATACGAATGGTTTTAGGCCCCTTTTTATTGGCCTTTAGCTTAGCTTATCTACTTAATCCGTTAGTAGTCTGGTTAGAAAGACATAAACTCAGCCGTAACTTAGCTATTGCTTTCACGTTCTGTTGTATCGTTGGCGGTGTGCTGTTAATCCTGATTTTTGTTTTACCGATCGCTTATAATGAAATCGTTAAGTTACTCGTGGTTTTGCCCCAAAACATGAGTCAACTAGATGGGTTAATTAAGGATATCAGAGGTCAGTTTCAATCCTCGGGCCTGCCAGAAAGGGTAGCTTTAGTTCTAGACGAACATTTAGGGAACGGGGAGGTATTTTTAGCTGATAAGCTAAAAATATTTTTAAATAACCTACCAGAAAAGCTAGCAGCACTTAGTACGTTCCTCCTTTCACCTGTACTGACAATATATTTTTTGGCAGATTGGCAGCGTTTAGAGGCCGCGTTTATGCGCTTAGTTCAACAAAAATGGCGTTTAGAATGGCAAAGGCTTTGGCGTGATATAAGTCATGTCGTCCGTAGTTTTATACGCGGTAATTTAGTCGTCGCAATCATTGTTGGGGTATTAATTGGGATAGGGGTTAAACTTATTGGAATGGAGTATGCTTTGCTGATCGGTATAATTTGTGCGGTAGCTGACTTAATTCCCTATTTTGGTCCACTCATTGGTGCTGTTCCTGCAGTTTTGTTAGGCTTGACTAAATCTCCAAGAATGGCCGTGGAGGTAGCCCTGGTTATTATAATCGTCCAACAACTAGAAGGGAATGTGATATCTCCCAAACTAATGGGAGATAGTGTTGGCTTACATCCACTATGGATTATTATTGCTTTATTGGCAGGAGGTGAACTCGCTGGATTTTGGGGAATGCTCCTGTCAGTCCCCTTTGCAGCAGTAATTAGGGTCATCTTTAGACATTTCTATCTACGATTGGTAGCACCGAAAGTGTAACTCAATGCACAACTCATAATACATAATGCACAATTAAGGATTACGAATTGACCATAATATGGTATAATTAGGCTGGTTCGATGAGTATCGGAGGAGCTATTGTATGGAAAAACTAGCTCATAAAATTCAATCAGCAGAGAAGGCGTTGGCAACACTCAATGAGGTGTTGGATTTTGGGGAAAACGCCGTGTTTAAGGATGCTGCTATTCTGCGTTTTGAGTTTACAGTCGAGGCGGTATGGAAAGTACTCAACAGTATTTGCAGGATCAGGAAGGAGTTCTAGATAACTCTCCCAAAGCAGTCTTTCGGAAGGCATTGGTGGTTATTAAGCAAACGTATTCATCTGGAGACTTGCCTTCCATTGAAGATTAAGTTGCAACAAACTTGAGGTAAGTTCAGAAAGCCAGCATTTCCAGGACTGAGGATTGGCGGGCTTATTTGAGTTGGTACAGAATTGGTGCAAAATTTGTTCAGAGCATATTAGTCCTTGTTGTTTCAAGATTCTTTGAAGAGACAGAACCTCGAAGATTGTTTGGTAATGAAAAATATCAGGCTTTAGCCCAGAGCTGGCCGCGGTTGAAATACAGTAGAAATTCGTATATACTTGATAAAAATTAGAATTATGAAAGCAATGCATGGAGCAATGCACAATGCTTAATTATGCATTATGCATTGTGAATTTAAAAATGTTGGGGGTAAAAACTAGGAATGTATACTGGTAACCAATTAAGAGAGATGTTTTTAAAATACTTTGAAGCAAAAGGACATAAGATCTTACCAAGTGCGTCTTTAATTCCTAAGGATGATCCGACACTTTTATTAACGGTAGCTGGAATGGTGCCCTTTAAACCTTATTTTCAACGCTTGGTTGAACCACCTTTTACCCGAGCAACGACTGCTCAAAAGTGTGTTCGAACACCTGATTTGGAGATCGTTGGTAAGACTGCTCGACATCATACTTTTTTTGAAATGTTGGGAAACTTTTCGTTTGGAGATTATTTTAAAGAAGGAGCTATTACCTGGGCTTGGGAATTTATCACAGAAGTTTTAAAAATCCCTGTCGACCAGCTATGGGTAACTGTCTATCCAGAAGATGAGGAAGCCAAGAAGCTCTGGCAAGAAAAAGCTGGAGTTAAGCTGGAACGTATCATTCATGATCCCTCGAACTTTTGGTCTGCAGGATCGACAGGACCGTGTGGACCCTGCTCGGAGATATATATTGATCTAGGAAAGGCACGGGGCTGTGATAGCCCTGATTGTGCTGTAGGGTGTGAGTGTGACCGTTACTTAGAAATCTGGAATTTAGTTTTCATGCAGTACAACCGAGATGAGGCAGGGACCTTAACCCCTCTGCCAAAGCAAAACATCGATACCGGTATGGGTTTAGAGCGGATTGCTTCGGTGATGCAAGGTGTAGCGTCAAACTTTGATACTGATTTGTTTAGACCCATCATTGATGAAGTAGCACGGATCGGTGGCTGTAGCTATCATGAAAATCCTCAAAATGATCTGGCGTTAAAAGTCGTGGCTGATCACATTCGCTCGATCTCTTTTATGCTAGGCGATGGTATACGACCCGATAACGAAGGCCGTGGGTATGTTCTAAGACGAATTTTACGTCGAGCCGTGCGTTACGCCCGTTTATTGGGGATTCAAGATCCTTTTCTGGAACCTGTCTTTCGGATCATTCAGCGAGACTATGCTGATCACTATCCTGAGCTAATCGAAAATGAAAGCTTTATCATTAATCATTTGCGTTTAGAAGAAAAGAATTTTCAAGCTACCTTAGAACAAGGAACTCATATCCTGCAAGAAAAGGTAGGTGAAATATTAGCAGCGGGAGAAACTACTTTAGCAGGAACGGATGCATTTTACCTTTACGAAACCTATGGATTCCCAGTTGAATTAACTGAGGAGATCTTAGAAGAACAGGGTCTTTCTTTAAACATGACAACCTTTCTGGAAGCAGCAGGGGAACACAAGCGTAGGGCTAAAGAACAATCCCAACAGGTTCGCGCCGTAGGGGAAAGTATCGCACTAAGTGCTAAGGCTAAAGAATTGGAGCAAACCAAGTTTCTGGGCTATGATAAGTTGCAAGCAGAAGTTAAGATTGTTGGCTTATTTATTGATGGTCTAGAGATTAAGGATGCCGGTGAAGGGGAAGAAGTTATTTGTTTTCTTTCTGAGACACCCTTCTACGCGGAGAGTGGTGGACAAGTCGCTGATGTAGGCCTAGTTAGAACTGCACGTGCAGAGGCGCAAGTGTTGGAAGTCAAAAAAGGTGTTACAGGGACAGTTTATCACCGTTTACGGATAACCCACGGAGTCTTACATGAAGGCGAACTGGTAGAAGCAACTGTAGATGCGCTGCAAAGGGATGCTACGGCCCGTCATCACAGTGCCACCCACCTTTTGCAGGCGGCATTGCGCTCAGTCCTAGGTGAACATATCCAACAGGCTGGTTCTTTGGTTACTCCGGAACGCTTGCGTTTTGATTTTACTCATTTCTCCTCGCTTTCTGCTCTGGAAATTCAAACAATTCAACAGGCCTTGAATAAAGCTGTTCTGGCAAACTTGGCAGTGGAGACTGTCGAAACGAGTCTTCAAGAGGCTAAATCTGGGGGAGCAACAGCCTTGTTTGGGGAGAAATATAGTGACGTCGTTCGGGTCGTGAAAATGGGTGATTTTAGCAAAGAATTATGTGGTGGTACCCATGTAAGAGCTACTGGGGAAATTGGTCTAGTTAAGATACTTTCTGAAGGAGGGATCGGTGCTGGTCTCCGGCGAATTGAAGCTGTTGCAGGACTAGAGGCGTTAACGTATCTAACTAGTCTTGAAGAGCAATTCTTGGAGCTGTCTCAAATTCTTAAAGCTCAACCTCAGGAGGTTTCTAAGAAAGTTACGGCACTGCTCGGACAAATAAGAGATTATGAACGTGAAATCCAGCAGATGAGCGGAAAATTGGCACGCTCAGAGGCGGAAAGTTTACTGGAACAGGTTCAAGAGGTTGAAGGGGTAAAAGTTCTGGCAGTTCAGGTGCAAGTTGGGGATATGGACGCATTGAGACAAATGGCCGATTTGTTACGTAATAAGCTTAAATCAGGGGTTCTCGTTCTTGGTGCAGTGTCAGAGGGTAAGGTGAATTGGGTTACCGCAGTTACACCTGAAGGTTTAAGGGGCTTGCATGCGGGGAAGATTATTAAGGAAGTAGCCAAAATCACCGGTGGTGGTGGTGGTGGTCGAGCGGATATGGCTCAAGCTGGGGGAAAAGAACCTGCCAAGATAGGCGTAGCTCTTGATCAGGTGCCCATAATCGTTAGGCAATGCATAATGCATTGATTTAAGTGCATTGTGAATTATAGAAGGGGGAGAGATACTATTGGATTTTGGTGAAACAATGATGTTTAAATCTCAAGGGGAAGATGTTCCAGCGAGAGACATTCTGTTACAAGTTTTTGCCGCCTTGCAAGAAAAAGGGTATGATCCGATTAATCAATTGGTCGGGTATCTTATGTCCGGCGATCCCGTCTATATCACCAGCCATAATCAAGCTCGGGCCTTAATTAGGAAATTAGAACGTTACGAATTACTTGAAGAATTAGTGCGCGCCTACTTGGAGAAAAAGACGTAAATTCGAGGCGCATTTCGATATATGAGGAGTGATGAGTGAGGTTCGAATATGGTTTTTGGTATCGTGCATCTTGTATCGAATTTAGCGTTCGGTATTTTGAAGAATAATTGTCTGGCTAATTGTAATTAACATGACTCCTATGGTAATATTTGTCTACAGGAGTCATGTTGATTGATTTAGGATGAATTCGCGGTATATTTGGTGTAGGAATGAGAGTTAATGGTATAGATGGGGAATGGATGATGATGCGGGGGGACATCGTGCAAAAAGTAAAACTTGGCTGGCGGGGACCAGAGGTTTCAGAGGTCTGCTTTGGAAGCTTGGCCATTTCCCCTCTGCAAGGAAAAGTAACCGCCCAAGAGGGGGTTGATATACTTCAATATGCCTTCGAACAGGGAATTAGTTGGGTAGATACTGCTGAAATCTATGACAATTATCCGCAAATTGCTTTAGCCTTGCAAAGCCATCCTAAGATCCTTGTAGTGAGCAAATCCTATGCAGTGACTGCCCAAGAGATGCGTTTAAGCCTAGAAAAGGCTAGGAAGGCTTTGAAACGAGAAACCCTAGATATTTTTTTATTGCACGAACAGGAAAGTGCACATACACTTAGGGGGCACGCTGGAGCTTGGGAAGAACTGCAAGAAGCTAAAAGCAGAGGACTTGTGCAGTGGATTGGAATTTCCACGCATGCTATTGCTGGGGTAAGAGCCGGAGCTTTACAACCTGGCTTAGATATTATTCATCCGCTCCTTAATTATCAGGGTTTGGGAATTATTGATGGCAAGCTTCAGGAGATGTTAGAAGCCCTTGCTTTTGCCGCTGAATTAGGGATAGGAATTTATGCAATGAAAGTCTTTGGTGGTGGGCACTTGGCGATGGATGCAGAAAAAGCTCTAGCTTTTGTTCGGAGTATCAAAGGTGTTCAAGCGATGGCTTTAGGTATGTCAAGCCGAGACGAAATTGATTTTAACTTATCAGCTCTTTCAGATTTGGAAATTAGCCAAGAACTGCGGAGTAAAGTTAAGCTTCAAAAACGCCGACTCTTTATAGCAGATTGGTGCGAGGGCTGTGGCCGCTGTTTGTCTGCTTGTCCACAAGGAGCTTTGCACTTGGGAAAAAAGGTAAAAGTTGATCAAGAGGCTTGTATACTCTGCGGTTATTGTGGTAGGGTCTGCCCACATTTTTGTTTAAAGATTGTCTAGTTGAGGTAGGTAAATATAGGCGGTTGCAAGAGATAAATGAAGAAAATTATTCGGAACTTATAGAGTAATGGAAATAGGGTGACTAAGTATGCGAATTATGGGTTTGGATTTTGGATCTCGTACAATAGGTGTGGCACTCAGTGATTCCTTACTCTGGACTGCTCAGGGACTTAAAACCATTCAACGTTCTAAAAATGAACTAGTAGAATTAGCTGGGATTATTAAAGACTATGAAGTGACAGAGATTGTTCTTGGGTATCCTAAAAATATGAATGGCACGATTGGTGAACGTGCTGAATTAACTACGAAATTTGGCGAAATTCTAGATCAGGAATTCGCCTTACCCGTAATTTATTGGGATGAACGTTTGAGTACGGTTGGAGCGGAGCGTGCTTTACTTGAAGCCGATTTGTCTCGCGCTAAGCGTAAGAAAGTGATTGATAAAATGGCTGCGGTGTTTATTTTACAAGGTTATTTGGACAGAAGGCAATTAAAAAAACTATAGTTGTTTTAATTGCGATGCTCGAGTTTGACAATCATTACCTTAGGTAGTACAATGGCTTTATCTTTGATAAGAGGTGAATAGAATGACAGAACATAAGTGCAATAATGATCATAAGTCTGAAAATGATCATAAGTGTGGAAACGACCATAATTCCGATCACGATCACGACCAAGATTCTGAGGAGTTTGATACGATCATTCTTACGGATGATGACGGACAGGATCATGAGTTTCTCCATCTTGATACTTTAGATTTAGATGGTTCCACCTATTTTGTCCTCATGCCTATTACGGAAGGGGACGGGGCAACCGAGGCGGCAGTGGATGAAGATGCTGATGAAGATGCTGATGAAGCGATTATTTTGAAGTTAGGTAAAGATGATGAAGGCAATGAAATGCTCCTTGATATCGAAGATGATGAGGAATGGGAAAAGGTAGCAGACGCTTGGGAAAATATGGAAGAAGACTAAATAACATATAATATTGGACTCGTTGGATATTTCCAACGAGTTTTTTAGTTTCTAGATATAATTTAAGATTGATCTGTGCAAAATGAAGATGTAAGCCAAAGCTAAATGGGGTGAGAGAATGCAGCGGACAAGCAGGTACTCTAGGAATTCATTTTTAACAATTATATTGGTCGGAATTATTTTGCTAGTTGGCTGTTCGCGGCATTCGTCAGGAATTTCAGAAAGCAATCCGGATGGACTAATTCCAAACGGCACAAAGGTCGATGAGTTGGATTTAAGTGGTCTTAGCCTTAAAGCTGGACAAAATAAATTAAATATTTGGGCTAAGGACAAGCTGGAAGAAACCCGGTTGCTAGTGTACAATAAAACAGAGGTGCCAGTTTCTTTACAGGAGTTAGGCTTAGAATTCGATGCAGGAAGAACGTGGGAGAACGTTAGTAGCCAGCCGGGCAATTCTGTGTCTAGTGTACTCCGAATCGATACAGCTAAACCTTCCCAAACTCTTCAAACTAAATTGTCAGGGATAGTAAGAACTGCTCAGGATGCAAGTTATAAAATTGAAAATGATAAAGTCATTATAAAACCGGCAGTTCCGGGGCACGTAGTGGCAATCGATAACTTGCTAAAAGGGCTTGAGTGTTTAAGTTTTCCTAAAATACCACCTAAAATAGCTCTTGCTGTCAAGGAAGTCCCTGCAAAAATAACCACTGAGGCGGTTCAAAACCTAGCTTTTGATGCTGTGATCGCAGAATTCAGCACGAAATTTTCGACAAACGATTCCAATCGCGTGGAGAATTTGACTATGGCTGCTAAGGCTCTAGATAAGAAGGAGATACGTCCTGGAGAGACCTTTTCGTTTAATGATACAATAGGCCCACGTACAGAGCAAACGGGTTATAAAGAGGCTAAAGTCATAATAGATAACGAATATGTTTTGGGAACCGGCGGTGGGGTTTGCCAAGTATCTTCGACGTTATATAACACGATTTTATTGGCTAATCTGCCAATTGTGGAACGTACGCCCCATGCCGTAACTGTAGCATACATTCCGTTAGGACAGGATGCTACGGTTAATTATCCTAACATTGATCTTAAATTTAGTAATAACACCTCTAGTCTTGTTTATCTCCGAACTGAGGTAACCTCTGGAATAATAACCATCAAGTTATGGGGTAAAAAGAGTGATAAAACGGTGCGATTAGTTAATGAGGTAGAAAAAGAGCTGGATTTTCAAACGGAAAGACGTTTTGATCCTAACCTTCCTTTGGGTAAGAATATTCAGGAACAAGCGGGGAGTAAAGGCTATGTCGTTAAAACTTGGCGTGTAGTCCAAGATGCTCAAGGAAAAGTAACCGAACAGTTACTCAGCCGTGACGTGTATGCAGCGGCCAATCGGATATTGAAGGTAGGACCTTAACTTAGGGAAGAGAGAGTGGAGCTGTGGCGGGCAAGCGAATTATCGGATCAGGATTCTTGATTTTAGTGCTTTTGGCCTGGGGAGTAGGGCTCTGGTGGCAATGGGCTGTTAAACCTTGTTCAACAACAGGTAATATGCAACTTTTAGCAGTTTTACCGGGAGCAACGCCAAACCTTATTGCTCAGGAATTAGAGCAGCGCAAGCTCATTCGGAACGCTTCGGTCTTTTACTTCATGGCTCGTACACGTCAACAAAATTTTAAGTTATTACCTGGTGAGTATTATATTTCTTCATCGATGAGTCCTCAGTCAATCATCGATCGATTACTCAAAGGGCCGGATGTGGAATTAGCCCGTGTTACAATTCCCGAAGGCTATAACTCTGATCAGATTATTAATCTCTTAGTACAGAAGGGGTTAGGTACTAAAGAGAGTTTTATTAAAGTAGTAACAAGTGAGTCTTTTCCCTATTTGTTTTTAAAAGGTGCTCCAGTTGGGGTTCATCGTTTGGAAGGATTCCTTTTTCCAGATACTTACTTCTTCAAGAAAGGAGATGGTTCAAGAGCGATTATTGATACTATGCTCCAACGTTTTAACCAAGAGCTAACCCTAGATACTCAAAAACAGCTCGATAATCTCAAAATTTCAGTGCGGGATTGGGTTATCATGGCTTCACTTGTGGAAAAAGAGGCTTTGAAGGAAGTAGATCGCCCTCTTATAGCTTCGGTTTTTTTTAACCGCTTAAAGAAGAGTATGCCCTTGCAGATCGATGCCACGATTCAATTCATACTAGGAACTCCTAAGTTAAAACTTTTGAATTCGGATTTGCAAAGACCTTCGCCCTATAATACCTATCTGCATAAAGGCTTACCCCCAGGGCCGATCGCCAACCCTGGACATGCGTCACTTCAAGCTGTTCTAAAGCCTGCTCAGTCGGAGTACTTATATTATTTAGCTAGGAATGATGGTTATCATATTTTTGCTACAACCTTTGACGAGCATTTGCTGAATCAGAAGAAGTATCAGTAAGGTAAATCACTTTTGCAACGTTCGCATGCACTACATTTGCTACTCGTTTGATGAAACGGCTAAACGCCAAAACCTCTGGGTGTTTCTGCATTAATGTTTGCAACTTTTTATGCCATCCTTGGCAAAGTTGCATCAGTCCATCCGCCACTAATCACCATCCATGGCGGTGGCTAATCAGAACATCCATGTTCAAGCCATGGACTAGTCACTTGTCGTGCTTAACGCCTTTTCATCTGCGCTCGCTGACGCAAATTCCGCTAAATGCTCACTAAGCAAAAGTGATTTACGTGCTTGGTTACGCTTGGAATACGGAAGTAGATTGCGATAATTCTGTGGGTGACGCCATATCGTTTTCTCCTGGCGTTTGGTGTTATAGGATATTTTTAAAAGTTAGAGCTTCAGTATCGGCAATATGCTCAAAAAGCATTTTTAAGGCTGATACTTCACCAAGGGAAAGGGTTTTATCTTGGGCTTTTAGGTATTGTTTCAAACGTGCAGCACTTAGATCAATGTTGTCAATTTCATGATGGTCAAGTAATATTGTCCACCAGTACTTAGTTTTTTCCCAAGAGGTTTGAGTGAGCTCCAATTGCTCTTGGGCTACACTCCATTTTTGGTTTTGGACCGACTCCTCTACGTTTTCGAGGCGAGTGACTAGATCCTTGGAGGTTGAGTTAATATAGTGATAAGAACTCAATGAACTGGCGATCATTAAGATGAAGACTATTATTATAGTAGGGATAACCCGCACATTCTCACCTCGCTAACGATTTAGGATAATTTATTTTACCCTGAACAAAAAGGGTTCCTGCTGTATCAAGACTAGCTAATAAAACCTGGTCAATACTAGTCAGTTTTTGTTTTTTGATTTCTTGTTCTAACCATTGAGTATTTACGTTAGCTTTCTTCATATTTTCCAAATGGGCCTGACCATCCATGACGAGAGTGAGGGGAAGACCCTCATATTTTGTGGCAATTTGAAAGTCTTCGGGAATTGTCGGTCTCTTTTGGGATTTGGGAATGACGCTGAGTTCACCGTTGGTTTCGAGGATCGCATATTCAACATCGGAAATATTAGGCATATTTTTAATGCGTAGCTGTTCTAATAGATCGCTCATGTTATAACGCATTTTTTTTAGTTCCGATTCTAATATTTTCCCCTTATCAATCAAGATGATCGGTGTGCCACAAAGAATGAACCTAGCCTTTTCGCTTTTTAGGGATAAATAAGATAATGTCACACCTGCGAGCAGCAGGACTAGAATAGGGATAATCCCACTAATTAATGGAATACCCACATTCTCACTAGGGACAGAGGCTAATTCGGAAATCATGATGACACTGGCTAACTCAAAGGGTTGTAATTGAGCGATTTGTCGTTTGCCTAATACCCGTAATACGATGACAACTAGGGCGTAAAGGATAAAAGTTCTGAGCATAACTATAAACATGTGTAACTTCCTTTCTTTAACTAGTGTGATTTTAGTCTTGTTTATTTTCCCCCTCAGGTAAAAGCGTTATTCTCCAAACTGGATAAAAATTCACTTAGATGGTTCCGATTTAGAAGTACTAGTGCAGAAGATTATTCGGAACTTAGATTGTATAGAAAGCAAAGGAGATTGGAGACATGAAGAAACCGGAACTTTTAGCACCAGCTGGCGATCTGGAAAAGTTAAAATATGCTTTAGCCTATGGTGCAGATGCCGTCTATCTGGGAGGGAGTTCTTTTGGACTCCGGGCTTATGCTGGAAATTTTGGGCTTGAGCAGATGAAAGAAGCTGTGGCCCTTGTTCATCAGAAGAAACGCAAAATCTATGTGACTGTCAATATCTTTGCCCATGAACAGGATTTCGAAGAACTTCCGGCTTACCTTGAGGGTCTTGGTCAACTCGGGGTGGATGCCATCATCGTTTCTGATCCTGGGGTTATAGCAATGGCTCAACAAGTGGTTCCGAACTTACCTATCCACCTGAGTACGCAAGCTAATAATACAAATTCCTATAGTGTAAACTATTGGCTAAACCAAGGTCTTGAACGTGTTGTTTTGGCTCGCGAGCTTACGTTGACTGAACTGGAGTTAGTCAGGGCTAAGGTGTCCGGACAATTAGAGCTGTTTATTCATGGGGCGATGTGTATGTCGTATTCAGGTCGTTGCTTGTTGAGTAATTATCTGACAGGTCGAGATGCTAACAAGGGTGAATGTACCCAGCCTTGCCGTTGGGGTTATAGTTTAGTTGAGGAAAAACGCCCAGGGCAAGCGTTTCCGATCGAAGAGGATCAGCGGGGAACCTACATTTTTAATTCCTTTGATCTTTGTTTATTACCTCATTTGCCTTTATTAAGAAAACTAAAGATCGAGAGTTGGAAGATCGAGGGTCGGATGAAAAGTGTGCATTATGTGGCCGGTACGGTGAAGGTTTACCGGGAGGCTATTGATACGCTATGGGAGCAGGGAGAAGATGCCTTTCAGGCGAGGCTCCCCGAATGGTTAGAAGAAATGGAGAAAGTCAGCCATCGAGATTATTCAGCTGGGTTTTTATTTGGTAAACCGGGAGCGCAAGCCCATAATTTAGTGAATTCCCACTATGTACGAGAGTACGACTTTGTGGGGGTCAGTCTTAGTGAAGAGAAAAGGCTAGAGCTGGAGGCTGCTTTGACTGAGAGTAAACATCAGGATTTGGAGAACATGGGGTCTACTGAATTTGCTGGGAAAACCTTGCTGGAGAAAGTTCTACTCGAACAAAGGAACAACTTTAAACGAGGGGATGTTTTAGAAGTCCTCACTCCGTCCGAGCTTCCTTGGTCCTTTCAAATAAGCGAGATGTGGAATCTGGCGGGCGAACAACTTGAGGTAGCTCGTCATGCACAACAAATTATCAAGTTAAAGCTACCCAGAAGTTTGCCAGCCTACAGTATCTTGCGGCGCGCTAAGAATTAGCAACGGAAAAACCAAAGAATGGGAGTTGCTTATAAAATTTCCAATACCTCTTGATGTTTTCGCTAGCAGTGGCTATAATAATATTAAATATTCAATTAGACGGAGGTTACTATGAGGTACATTAACCGAAATATAGAAACCACTATCAATAAAGCCGCTAAAATGTTTTCCACTGTTTTAATTACAGGAGCAAGGCAGGTTGGTAAAACAACCTTGTTAAAACACATGAAAAGCAACATTTCATACTTAACCCTCGATGACCCAATTCTACTTCAAAGCGCTCTTGAGGAAGCAGGCAGTTTTTTCAAAACAACACCACCTCCTGTAATCGTTGATGAAATACAGTATGCGCCCAACCTATTTAACTATATTAAAATAAGTGCAGATGAAAGCGGCAAAAAAGGGCAATTTTTCCTGACGGGTTCGCAACAGTTTAAGATGATGAAAAATGTCAGCGAGAGCCTTGCCGGTAGGATCGGAATTATTAATTTGCTGGGGTTATCTCTTCGTGAAATTAAAAACGACTCTTTTAATAAGATATTTGTGCCAACAGAAGAATACTTTGCGGAAAGAAAAACGTCAGTCAAACCAGCGGATTATAAAGAAGTATGGGAGATTATCCACAAAGGCTCTATGCCCGCCATGTATGCAGATGAGCTTGACTGGCAGATGTTTTATGCTGCCTACACCAAAACCTATATCGAACGTGATGTGAGAGACCTTACACAGGTTGGTGATGAACTAAAATTCATTAAGTTTATAATAGCTATGGCAAGCAGAACTTCCCAAATGCTTAATTTATCATCTGTGGCGAATGAGGTAGGAATAAGTGTGCCGACCGCAGACAGGTGGCTTTCAATCTTGATTTCATCAAACATTGTGTATTTACTGCAACCGTATTTTAACAATATCACGAAAAGAGCGGTGAAAACGCCGAAACTATATTTCCTCGACACTGGTCTCGCGGCATATCTTACAAAATGGAACACTCCGGAGGTGCTTGAAGCAGGTGCTATGGCGGGAGCGTTTTTCGAAACCTTTGTAGTAGCTGAGGTGCTTAAAAGCTATTACAATGCAGGTGTTTTAGACCCATCGCTTTATTATTATCGGGATAGGGATGCCAAAGAGGTTGATCTTCTAATAGAGCAGAATGGTGCGATCTATCCTATTGAAATTAAGAAAACTGCCAATCCAGGCAAGGAACATATCAACAACTTTTTGGTGCTTGAAAAAATCAAAGGTGTAACGGTAGGCACTGGGGGTGTTATTTGTATGTATGACAAGAGTGTTCGTATTAACGATAAAAATGTAAGCATCCCTGTGACATGGTTGTAGAATATTCTGTTGCTAATATCACATACGCCGAAACGAAAGACGGCAACGGTTGAATTGATTGAATGGGGTTTAGACTTGAGAAAGAGGGGGAGAAAATGAAGAACTCACTAGAAACGAAGAATTTTAGCGATGTTGATAAATTAGTGCGAGCCAAAGTGGCGCGTCAGGATATAAATATGTTAGTTAAACTTGTGGAAGGGATGGGGCACCTAGGAGTTGTAACTACCCTTGACAAGCTTGAGGGAGAGGTTCTCATCCAAACGACGAGGGATTGCTGGCCTGATTTGAAAGTCGCTTTGCAGCATATGCCGATTGGTATTGAGCTGCTTGATTTTGCGAAATAGGCTGAAATTTAAATTCTTCATGTACATTGCGCTGGGAAAGACAGGGTTTTGCTAAATCGTAGAGGGAGATGTAGAGTAAGTGCGACTCTGGTGACACAACTTCAAATAAAATATTTTATTAAAGAAATAACTATGGTATAATAAGGAAATGATTGATAGAAGTTATTTATCATGAAAGGCGGTTTGAAATGCCAATATTATCAGCATTTTATGGTTTAGCTATTTATATGTATGATGAGAAGAGGGGTAAACATAACAAGCCGCATATTCATATATATTATAGTGGAGAAGATATAATTAAAATTGATCCATTGAGATAAGGGGTGTTAGTATGAATCCTAGAATAAAAGATGTTAAACCTCTAGATAATTATAGGCTATTATTAACATTTACAAATGATGAAATAAAAATATTTGATGTTCTACCATTAATCAAGGAACGAAAAAGATTCAAGGAATTAGAAAATCCAGTATTGTTTAATACTGTTAAGGTGTCACATGGCACAGTAGAATGGATACATGAGCAAGATATTTGTCCAGACTGGCTTTATGAAGATTCTGTTCGAGACGTAGTAAGCCACAAAGTATGACACAGATTGAAGGTACTTCAAAGTATCAATTTGACTGTATCTAAGGCAGCAAATGGCACGGATAAGACGAGTATAGATACTACCATACAAAATATTCTAAGCGGCACTAAAATAGTTTCCGGTGATCTCTCTACTAAAACTGCCATTACCGGGGAAGTAAACCAGTCTAATATCATGGCACCTAACCCAGTCGATAGATCGAATCCTGCTAGTATACAGGGAACGATTAAAAATAATACAAGCCTTGGGTTGATAAATCCCAAGCCTCAGCTCAGTGTAGAACTAAAATTCGTAGCTTACTCCAGTCCCATAGGTACTGCCGATGGAACTGATAAAAAACTGTGGTTTATGTTTTCTCAATTTGGGTCAGATTCTATCTCGAAGATGTTCGCACCATAATCGATGCGTTCTACGCCAGATTAAATTTGAAAGTAGTGCAAAGTAATACCGTTTTCAAGATGTATCCAATACTTCAGGCAGGGTTCTTCAAATATTGTTGATTTACGAGTCAGCATTGTTTCCGTGTCTTGAATTTTATCAATTTGGCAATCTCTACATATTTTTTTATTTAAGGCAATTTTATTTGCAGCAATTGTTTTACTCCATACTCTTTTTCGTCTCAAGTTGTTAATAAGTCTACTCTGAAATCAGTGCGTTTATCTCTAAAATCCTCCCCTATATTTAGATTTCTTTTCTCTCCTACCATCATCAAGTTTAATTGAACGAAAGAACTTGGTAGGATAAGCAAGCAATCTCCCTTCCGCGCATAGATTAAAATGAAGTGCGAAGGGGGCGGAGATATGTTATCTGAACTATTTCTTGTGAGTCTTGCTTTTTCAATACTCAAAGGGGTTACCCTACTTGTCTCCTATATAAATAATAATGCGTTTCCCCAGCCCTTGAACGAGAAAGAAGAGGCACGTTATCTTAAAGTTCTCAGTGCTAGTAAAGCTGAAGTTGGTTCCGAAGCTTACGGAAGCGTAGAGTTAGGTCAGGTTGAATACGCACGCAATAAATTAGTTGAGCATAATCTGCGTTTGGTAGCTCATTTGGTCAAAAAGTTTGATGGCACAGGAGAAGATAGTGACGATATGATCTCTATCGGGACCATTGGTCTGATCAAAGGAATTAATACCTTTAATCCGGATAAGGGCACAAAACTGGCTACTTATGCTGCACGTTGTATTGAAAACGAAATACTGATGCATCTACGTTCTTTGAAAAAGTCCCGGGGTGAAGTATCGATCTACGATCCCATTGGGATTGACAAAGAAGGTAATGAAATAACCTTGATGGATGTCTTGGGCTCGAATGCGGAAGCGATCTCAGACCGGGTTGAGAATAAATTTGAACAAAGGGACTTACTTGAAAAGGTGGAAAAATTAACTTATAGGGAAAGGCTTGTTTTGCAATTACGCTACGGCTTGATGAATGGTCCACGTCGAACTCAACGGGAAATTGCTAAAACGTTGAAAATATCCCGCTCCTATGTTTCTCGGATCGAGAAGAAGGCCATTCAGAAGTTGATGGAGGAAATGAGTGAGCATAAGCTTTAGACGGCGAAATGATGGTGGACCATTTAACATTAATTGACATTATATCTCTTATGGCATATTATATATCCATAAGAGATATAAATATCTTCAGAGGGGATATATATGATTGAAATAAAAATTTCCGAAATGCTCGGTAGACGAAAAATGACTCAAAAGGCGTTAGCTGAGGCTACTGGTATTCGACCTAACACCATATCGGCTATGTGGCATGGAAGAATTAAACGATTAGAGATAGATCAATTGGATCGAATTTGCGAATCACTTGGATGTCAGCCAGGAGAATTATTAGAATATAAAGGGGAGCGTGATACCCATGTTAATAAAACCCAAACATCCTCGTGATTACATGGGCAAATTTAATATTCGGTGGGCACCCAATGCTTTTATATCTATCCTTCGACAAGATCTTAACCAAACTGTTGAACCGGCAGAATGGACATTAGACTACCTGTTAAAATCGCGGAACCCACGATGTTCTAGGTGGTCAGCTATTTGGTGGTTACTCACGGAAGGTGAGCCTGTTCCGGATTGGGTGTGGCGAGATGCGGCTTGGATTTTATTTAAAGGGGACAAAACTTTGGTCAATCCTGTTCCTACTTATGCCTTTCTGGATTTTATAGAATCCAGATTAGAGTTAGCTAGATTTGAACGACTACAGACATCGCCGAGGGTTCCATTTATTAGTCAAACTACCTTGGGACACGAAATTTCTCTTATTTCGGCCTGCATTATAGGTGCTAATCAGGGTAAAACCGAAATCCGGTGGGGAATGGGGAAATACGGATTAGAGGAGTTGAGTGTGAATGTTCTCTTCCCAAAATGAAATTAAAACCCAGTTTGATGAACTTGATACTGTATTACCTGATAACATACTTGCGGAAATCGTTATTCTCGGTGGGGCAGCGATGTTTCTCTATAATATTGGGTATCGAGGTACCATGGATATCGATATCGCATTTATCTCTGGATATCAAGCATCTCGATTGATTATGGAAAAAGGTGAACAATTAGGAATCTCAGCACAGGCTCAGGGTATTGCTTTTTTGGGAAGCGGCTGGGAAAGCAGAATTGCATGGACGCCCTGGTCATTTAAACACTTACGAGTCGGAGTTTTGGATCCGTATGATTGGGTTTTGAGTAAATTGGCGCGTTGGCGGGGAAATGACGAGGACGACGTTAAAGCAATTTTGCCACAGTTAAATTCCGGTGTACTGTTTACAAGGTTACAGGAATCATTACCGGATTATATTGGGCGTGAAAGAGACGTTCAAATTACATGGAATATTTTGACCGACGATATGGGGTATAATGAAAAATTCACTTTGTAGTTTCACCGTTGTCCCAAACTCAAAAAACGTTACTACAAATTCAAAGAAATAAGGGATAGTTCGTTCATAGACTACTATGACTACTATCCCTTTTCTTAGTATAGTTAATGTTAAGTCACCCGATAATAGATAATGCATCATCAATTTCGGATTATAAATTATGCATTAGTATACTACCCTTTACGTTTGTTATCTCTACTTCCTTGAAAGGCTGCCCCGTTCCCTCGAACATCCCCGTTGCCTCGTCGAGCCCAAGTATCGGTCTTTTGGCCAAAACCGTCTCTGCGATAATTATTTTGTTCAGGAAATACTTTTCTGAAGTTATTCATCCGTTGTGGTGCTGGCTCGGTTATATTTACCGTACTTGTCTCAGGCTCCTTGGTCAACATTTTTAAGGCTGCTGACAAAAGAGTGACTGAATCAGTGTCTTCGAGTAGCTCTTCAGCGACCCTTTTATATTTTTGGATATCTTCTTCAGCAACTACACGTAACAACTTTTCCATGGTCAAACGTTGCTGTCCTTCAATCGCTTCAATTATGGTAGGGACTGGTTTGCGAATCATCTTACGTCGAGTCACCTGCTCAATGAGCCTCAGTTGACCCATTTCTCGCGGTGTGACTAAAGTAATAGCCAAGCCGGTTTTTCCAGCACGAGCTGTTCGCCCGACCCGGTGGACGTAGCTTTCTGGATCTTGAGGAATATCGAAGTTATAAACATGGGTCACACCGCTAATATCCAAGCCCCTAGCAGCTACATCCGTGGCTACTAAAATTTCGATGGTTGCTTCTTTGAATTGTCGTAAGACGCTGTCACGCTTGCTTTGGCTTAGGTCACCGTGAATTGCTTCTGCCGAATAACCGCGTTTACTCAACGCTTCGGAAATCTCATCAACACGCCGTTTGGTTCGGCAAAAGATGATCGCTAAGTCCGGGGCTTGAATGTCTAAAAGGCGGGATATAACATCAAACTTTTGTCTTTCTAGCACTTCTAGAAAATGTTGTTCTATAGTATCTACGGTGACTTCTTTGGCTTTGATACTAATAAGCTCAGGATTCTTCATAAATTTTTGGGCTAGGTTTTGAATCATTCTGGGCATGGTGGCTGAGAAAAGCAAGGTTTGACGTTCTTCTGGAATTTCTTTAAGTATTGTCTCAATATCTTCCACAAAGCCCATGTTAAGCATCTCATCTGCTTCATCTAGAACAACTATCTTGATCAGATTAAGACGGATAGTTCTTCTTCTCATGTGATCCATTAAGCGCCCTGGAGTGGCCACAATAATATGGGGTCTTTTTTTTAGAGCCCTGATCTGGCGATCCATCTCTTGTCCACCATAAATTGGCAAGGTATAGATTCCCTTGAACTGTCCAATTTTATTTAATTCCTCAGCAACTTGAACTGCTAATTCCCGTGTCGGTGCTAAGACTATGCCTTGGATTTGTTCGGATTCTACTGTAATTCTCTCTATCAAGGGTATTCCGTAAGCAGCTGTTTTTCCTGTTCCGGTTTGGGCCTGCCCGATCAGATCCTTTCCCTCAATTGCCAAGGGAATCGTTTGTTCTTGAATAGGGGTTGTTTCCTCAAACCCCATATTGGTGATTGCGCGGAGAACGGGGTCATGTAACCCCAATGAACTGAATGTTGCCAATGTTTTTCATGCTCCTTTAACTTTGTATTAATTACTGCAATTTTATCGCGCTTCTACTATTCATGGTTATCAAAAACGAGAAATCTCGATTTGGTAAAAGTGAAGCAAACTATATAGTAGTGTTGCCATAAAGCTGAAGTTAATTACAATCCTGCAAAGAAAATAAATCCAGAGATTTTAAGGAAAATCTATATCCACAAACTTAAGCTTTCTCTGATATCTAAAAAGCTTGTACTCTGTATTATAGCACATTGATAGGAATATGTTCTAATAACTCTAACATTTAATCTCGGGTTGGAATGATTCTTGCTTAGCTAAATCCTCCTACTTCTAAAAAATGACTTTGGGGGACATTAATCTTGCTACATCTAAGTACCTTAGAGTATAATATAGGAAAATTACTTCAAGTTTGAGTTTCAGGAGGGTTCAATGTTTGAAATTTTTCGTCCAACCATTCAAGCAAAGTCCCTTGATAGTATTTCGATTGAAAGACTAGTCAGGGAGGGGATTCGGGGACTGATTATCGATCTGGATAATACAATGACTCCATGGAACGATCTAGAGGTTGGTCCTAAGGTTGCCGGGTGGTTTACAGAACTCCAAGCGGTCGGTATACAAAGTTGTGTTGTTTCCAATAATAAGCACCGTCGACGGGTAGCTGTAGTCGCCGAAAAGCTAGGAATTCCTTTCGTTTTTCGAGCTACTAAACCTAGAGGTAGGGCTTTTCGGGCTGGCATGGAAATTTTGGGAACTGGCCCAAAGGATACTGCCGTCATTGGAGATCAATTGTTCACTGACATTCTAGGCGGTAATCGCCTCGGTCTTTATACAATTTTAGTTTTGCCCATCAGTGATCATGAGTTTGTGGGGACTAAATTCCTGCGCCAGATGGAAAAACTATTAATTTGGTTAATGAAACACTTTGCAACAGCAAAGCCCCATAGCCCTAAGGCACCTTAATGTTTAATTAGTCAGTTTATTATAAAATAATTGAAATATTGACTTGACAGCGGAATGTGGATTTAACTCAAATTTCGAACATTGAGCCTCGAACCTCGAACTTAGTAGGTTGGTAGGTTTAGGAGTGATTGGCAACGTGTCTTTAGCCAAAGCACCCTTATTTGGGTGTTTTTTTACTTTCGCTTAATCAAGTGCCGGAAGAAGTCTCCCACTTCTATAAATGGGAGCTGAATTCGGCACATTTCATTATTATACATTATAATTCAGTGGGGGAGGTTGAAAATCAATGGTAAAATCTTTTCGTACCCTTGTTAGGGAGGAAGCCCGTGAGTTACCTCTTTATGTACCGGGAAAACCAATCGAGCAAGTTAAGCGCGAACTTGGGCTTGTAGATGTCATAAAATTAGCCTCAAACGAAAATGCCTGGGGACCTTCCCCTCTAGCTGTTATAGCTATGCAAGAAGCGCTTATCGAATGTAATCGTTATCCTGATGCCAATGCTTATGAATTGACAACTGCCTTAGTTCATTCCTTCGGTTTCAAGGAAGAACATTTTTTAATGGGGAATGGTTCTGATCAGATCATTCAAATGCTTGCGCAAACCTTTTTTCGAGCGGGCGATGAAGTTTTGATGGGAAAACCGACATTTCCACGTTATGCAACCGTAACACGTCTAATGGGTGCTATCCCCATAGAAATTCCCTGTATAGATGGATGTTATCCCTTACAACAGCTACTCGACGGGATTACTGATAAGACGAGAGCCGTTTTTCTTTGTAACCCTAATAATCCCACAGGTACGGTTTATACAGAACTAGAATTGCGTACGTTTGTTGAAGCAGTTCCTCCGAATATTATTATTATCTTTGATGAGGCTTACCACGAATTTGCTGATGAACCTTTTTCAGGGGTAGAATTTTTGTCCGACGATCGACCTTTATTGGTTCTGCGCACGTTTTCCAAGGCGTTTGGATTAGCTGGTATTCGGATAGGTTTTGCTATAGGGCATCCGGATTTGATTGAAGGTTTAAATCGGGTACGAGATCCGTTTAATGCCAGCGTTCCAGCATTGGCCGGAGCCTTGGCTGCCTGGCAGGATCAAAACTATTTAAATGAAATTATCAAGAAAAACAAAATAGAACGGTCTCGTTTAAATGCAGCTTTAGAACAATTAGGAGTCAGTTTCTTTCCTTCACAGACTAATTTTATTATGGCCTTTTTCCAAGAACCAGCGAATCAACTTAGTGATAAACTATTAAGAGAAGGGATAATTGTCCGACCTGGTGTAGGTTTTGGTTATCCGGAAGGTCTAAGAATTACCATTGGGACAAAAGAAGAAAATGATCGCCTTTTGGGTGCTTTGGCGCGATGCATAATGCACAATACATAATTATAAATTACGATATTGCTTGATTATGAATTATGCATTAATTCAAGAGGGAGTTTAAGTTATGATAATTGTACTAAAATATGGTTCAGGAGAGGTAGAGGTTAAGGAAGTTACTGATCGTTTAACAGAAGAGGGCTTAATAATTGAGGTGCATCCACAGACTGTGAGAGCAGTTTCTGACGGTAAACAGTCTCACACTCCAGCTAATTTTGAAGCGATGACAAGTAATTTAGCTGGTTTGGCTGAGTTGCTTGGTCGTCCCTTGAAAGGAGTGAACCAATAAGTGCTGGCTAAACAAGCTGAGTCTTTTCTTTCTGCTGGCTGGTCTGGGGAGAGAACCCCGAAGGCTTGTATTGTAGGTCTTGGTCTAATTGGTGGTTCTTGGGCTGGGGCTTTATTTAAGCGAGGTTGGCAGGTTTCAGCTGTGGAGCAAGACCCCCAAAGTCTAAAGCAAGCCTTAAATCGAGGGTGGATTCAAGAGGGCTGGACTGAGGTTCCATCAGAAATTGATGTGGATTTGGTGGTAGTAGCCCTACCGCTTCACCGAATGCTGGCGAATTTAGATTGTTTAATGGAACGAATCAAAAGCGGAGGGATTGTGACTGATGTAGGAAGTATTAAAACTGAGATCAGTCTTAAAGCTTCGGAGTTTGCTCAACGAGGGCTTTACTTTATCGGTGGGCATCCTATGGCTGGATCTGAAAAAGCTGGTTTTATGGTCGCTGATTCCGAATTATTTAAGGGCTATCCCTATGTTCTTACCCCTGAAGAGAATTGCCCTGAACAGGTTGTGCAACAACTTAGTGAATTGATTGTTAGTATAGGGGCTAAAGTTGTTATCAGACAAGCCACAAGTCACGATAAGGAAGTAGCTATGATAAGCCATATTCCCCATATGCTCGCGGTGGCCTTAACTCTTGCAGCTCAAGATGTAGCTGATCAGGGGTTGTCAGCTTTACAGTTAGCTGGACGTAGCTTTCGTGAGCTAACGCGGATTGCAGATAGTTCACCAGAAATGTGGCAGGAAGTATTGGTGAGAAACAATACGGCGATCCTCGAAGGGCTGGATTATTGGCAGAAAAGAATCGATGAATTGAGCGAGTATGTACGGAAGGGGGATAGGGCAGGAATAAACCAAGCGTTTAACCAAGCTCGCTTAGTTAGGGAAGTCTTGTTACCCACAGAGAGCGAAGGCGACGAGGTGATCTGAAAGACTGTCCCCAAGGATATGACTATACAAAATCTGCGGAGGGTTATCACATGAGTGGAACATTCATTAAATCTGCCTTAGGAATCAACGGAGTAGTTCAGGTGCCAGGTGATAAATCAATTTCACACCG
Source organism: Desulfitobacteriaceae bacterium (assembly GCA_049302575.1). Taxonomy (GTDB): domain Bacteria; phylum Bacillota; class Desulfitobacteriia; order Desulfitobacteriales; family Desulfitobacteriaceae; genus JBAQMG01. Next base: position 25,698 of record JBAQMG010000124.1, read on the forward strand.
AGCGGCACTTTTTGGAGGTATGGCTCAGGGTGATACGCATATCTCCAATTTTCTTTTAGGTGAAGACTGTTTAAGTACGCTCAAGTGTTTAAAGGATCTAGGTGTTAAATGGGAGCAACGGGGTTCAGAAGTCTGGATTCGTGGCGAGGGAATGGAAAACTGGGTTGAACCGAACGATGTATTAGATGTAGGTAATTCGGGAACGACCATTCGTTTGATGTTAGGAGCCTTAGCAGGTAGTCCCTTTACAGTTACCCTTACGGGTGACAAGTCGCTCCGAACGCGTCCCATGAAGCGGGTTACCCAACCCTTAAGGCAAATGGGAGCCGAAATTTTGGGACGGCAAGGAGGAACCATAGCCCCTTTAACCATCAGGGGAGGGCGCTTGAAGGGTCAGGCTTTTACCACTTCTGTGGCTTCGGCTCAATTAAAGTCAGCTCTGATCTTAGCAGGATTGAGAGCCGAAGGGGAGACTTGGGTCACTGAACCGTACTTGTCACGAGATCATACGGAGCGTATGTTAAAAGGGTTTGGGGTTAATCTTTTTTGTGAGGGTACTCAAGTAAGGGTAAAGGGTGGAGCAAACCTAAAAGGGCAAAAAGTAGCTGTTCCTGGAGATATTTCTTCGGCGGCTTTTTTTCTGGTACTGGGCAGTTTGATTCAGAAGGGTGAGCTAATTTTACCTGGCGTCGGTGTTAATCCCACTCGCACTGGAATTCTTGACGCTTTAAGGTTAATGGGGGCGCAAATTACTGAATCTGAAGTTACCGAAATCTGTGGAGAACCACAGGCTACGTTGCGGGTAAGCCCCTCCCACTTGCGGGGAATTGAGATCGGCGGAAGTCTAATTCCTCGTTTGATTGACGAAATACCTGTGCTGGCGGTGGCAATGTGCCTAGCGGAAGGGGAAAGCGTCATTCGGAATGCCGAAGAACTGATGATTAAAGAAACGGATCGGATTAGTACTGTTGTTAAAGGTTTAAGTAGTTTAGGTGCTAAAATAGAAAAGTTACCGGATGGACTACGTATCCAAGGTCAACCTTCGTTACGTGGAGGGAGTGTTAATAGTTACGGTGATCACCGGTTAGCGATGGCTTGGGCAGTAGCAGGCCTGCTTAGTAAAGAAGGAGTCAGTGTTCAGGGTATGGAGGCAGCGTCTGTATCTTATCCGGATTTTCTTCGGGATCTAGATAATATAATTCATAATGCATAATTCATAATTTACAATCCGCAATCCATAATTCGCAATTTAGTTGTAACATTGTGAATTGGATGTGGGGTGATGCGCGAATCCTTAACGTCGAATATCGATCTCGGGTTTCGGAATCCTAACCCCGATCGAACCGCGAACTACGAACCACGAAGCACGAAAGTAGGGGTAAGATAATGGAACGATATTTTGCGGTGATTGGTGATCCAATCGCACATTCCCTATCACCGGTGATGCATCAAGCTGGTTACAAAGCACTTGGTCTTAGTGCTCAGTATTTGAAATTTAAAGTAGAAACACAGAAACTTCCAGAGGCCATCGCTGGACTTCGTGCTTTGGGTTTTTCTGGCTGCAATATTACAATACCTCATAAAGAAAGTGTGCTTTGTTGTGTCGATGAACTTACCCCTGAGGCCAAACGTGCAGGTGCTGTTAATACGCTTAAATTTACCCCTGAGAAAATAATCGGTCATAATACGGACGGTCTAGGCTTTGTGCGTTCTATTCGAGGGAAGCTGGATAAATTCGAAGGTCGTCAGGCGGTCATCTTGGGGGCAGGAGGGGCCGCTCGAGGAATTGCGCTAACTCTAGCGGAACTTGGTATGAATTTGCTTATTCTTAATAGGACACCTGAAAAGGCGTCTGAATTAGTTGAAGATATTCGCTCAGTCGGAGGAAGTGCGTCAAGTGGTGAATTAAGACCTGGCGCTTGGCAGAAAAGTGTGGACCTTTTGGTGCAAACAACGTCTGTGGGATTGCACGGAGAAAGCTTTCCTTTTGAGTTAATCGATCTTTCTCCGCGGGCATTAGTGGTTGATGTTATTTTTGGTTCAAAGGTAACACCTTTTTTACAAAAGGCTCAAGCTCTAGGGTGTCATACTTTGAATGGTTTAGGTATGCTTTTATATCAAGGGGCTTTAGCTTGGGAATTTTGGTTAGGAGGACTAGCCCCTGTTGAAGTGATGTGGGCTGCGTTACAAAATGAGGTAGATGCCCCCACCGACGCAGAGTACCGGGTACCTCACTCACTTGTAGAAGTGGGTGTATCACGATTAGATGATTAAGAGGAAGAGCAAAAGACAAGTCCAAGGTTTTACTTTATTAGAACTCCTCTTGGTGTTGGCTATTTTGGCGGGAGCTGGATTTGTGCTGATCATCAAACTCCCAGTACAAGCTCAAAGTCAAAGTTTAACCTTGACGTCTACGCAACTTCTGGCTGAAATTAGGGATGCACGCCAAGCGGCCATGTCGGAAAATACTTGGTATCAGGTCAAGTTTTATTATGAACCTAAGTATTATCGGATCATGAGGCAAGGAGTTCTTGTTAAACAAATTGAGTTAGAAAAAGGGATCGTTTTTGGTAATAAGCCTCCTGATTTGACCTTTAGCGCTACGGGAACTCCCAGTGTCGGCATGACCATACTCTTGGAAACTGCTGCTGGAGAACAAAAGAAGGTTATTGTTGCCCCAGTTACCGGACGTATCAGGGAAGAGTGAATAATTTGTGGGTTAGAGAAAGGTGATTGAAAATGCGTTTTTTAACAGCAGGAGAATCTCATGGTCCAAAATTGTTGGGAATCCTTGAAGGACTTCCTGCCGGATTAACTATATCCAAAGATATGATTGATGAGGCCTTGAGGAGGCGTCAAAGAGGTCCTGGCCGGGGAGGTAGAATGCAGATTGAACTTGATCAGGTGAACTTTCTTTCTGGAATACGTGGTGGCTTGACTACTGGGGCGCCTCTAGCTCTGGAAATAATTAACCGAGATTGGGCTAATTGGGAGGGCGTGATGGCTTGGGGTGAAGAGGCTGATTTAGAAAGCCGTAAAGTACTTACTCCTAGGCCAGGTCATGCCGATTTAGTTGGGAATCTCAAGTATAGGACTGAAGTAAGAAATATTTTAGAGCGAGCTAGTGCTCGTGAAACTGCGATGCGTGTAGCCATAGGTAATGTCGCCTTGCAACTCTTGCAGCCGCTGGGTATTCAGGTGAAAGGACGAGTTATGGCTGTAGGTGGGATAAAGGACCAGGCACTTGAAGATCAGGGCTACTGGCAACGTGTTGACTCCTCGGAATGGGCTGTTGGAGATCCTTTAGCAGAACAGAGGATGTGGCAACGCTTAGAAGAGGCTAAGGAAAAAGGTGAATCTTTAGGGGGAATTATTCAGATCCAAGTGCATAATGTCCCTGCAGGTTTAGGTTCACATGTTCAGTGGGATCGTAAATTAGACGGCAAGTTAGCCCAAGCCGTTCTTTCCGTCCAAGCGATTAAGGGGGTATCCTTTGGTTTGGGCTTCGAAGCGGGGGAACGATTGGGTTCGGAAGTTCATGATCCTATTCAATATACCAAGGGAGCGGGTTACAGTCATGTCTCAAATAATGCAGGGGGAATTGAGGGCGGAATGAGTAACGGGGAACCCATCATTTTGCAGGCTGTAATGAAACCCATCCCTACTCTGTATAGCCCTTTAGCTACCGTGCACTTGGAAACCAAAGAAGTCGTTTTAGCTAGTGTGGAACGCTCGGATATTTGTGCAGTACCGGCCGCTAGGGTGGTTTTGGAACATGTTGTCGCTTGGGTTATCGCAGTAGAAATACTTGATAAATTCCCCGCAGATACTTTTGTTGAGTTGCAAAAAGCATGGCAGGACTATGGGGATTATTTGAAAGCTCTTTAAGGATAGGTGTTATTTAAGGATAGGTGTTATTTAAGGATAGGTGTTATTTATGGAGGATTTACAGAATATTATTCTAATAGGGTTCATGGGGACCGGTAAAAGTACGGTCGGAAGACGTTTAGCTATGGCCCTTAATTGGGAGTTTATTGATACAGATTTAGCCATTGAGAGAGAAACAGGAATTACAGTAAGCGACATTTTTCGTCGTTATGGGGAAAGCCGATTTAGGACGGAGGAGTCCTTAGTTGTAAAAAAGCTTAGTTCTAGTCAGCACTGTGTTATTTCAACTGGAGGCGGAACGGTGTGCAACGCAGAGAATTTCGAAATATTGCTAGAAAGTGGGCTTGTGATCTGTTTAGCTGCTTCTTTGGAAACTATTCTTCAACGAGTAGGGGGGGGAACTGCGGATCGACCTTTGCTCAAACGAAGTCCAACAGAAATCGAGGAACTATGGCACTCACGTCAAGCGATTTATGCAAGAGCACATTTCACTATTGAGACAACGAATCAAGAAGTTGAAGAGGTAGTTAACCAAGTTTTAGAGGAAGTCTCCCGCTTCTATTAAGTGGGGACAGAAATAGGCACAGTTTATTTGGAGGAGGGAGTACAACAAGTTGGCAAATTGGCAGAGGATTGAGGTAGCTTCAAGTCGGCCTTATCCAATTTTCTTGGGAGTTACCTTAGAAGGACTTGGTGAATATCTTCAATCACGTTCCACTGCGTTTGATAAGATTCTAATTATTACCAATCCGATTATTGCGGATCACTATCTTAGTCGATTAAGCGAAGGACTCATGGATTTTAAAGTTCATTCGTTGCTTGTACCCGAGGGTGAAGAACAGAAATCCCTTGATCGTCTTAATCAATTAACGACAGAGGCGATGCGCTTAGGTGCTGACCGTGGAACCCTGGTTCTTGCGTTAGGTGGGGGAGTGATTGGCGATTTAGCTGGCTTTTTTGCTAGTGTTTTCATGAGGGGTGTGAGCTTTATTCAGGCTCCAACCACCCTTTTGGCACAAGTCGATAGTAGTATCGGAGGGAAGGTGGCAGTAAACCATCCTGCAGGAAAAAATATTCTGGGAGCTTTCTATCCCCCACTAGCTGTCTGGTCAGATTTTAGTACGTTAGAGACTTTGCCCTGGCTTGAAGTTCAAAACGGGTTGGCAGAAACGATCAAGCATGCTCTAATCGCTGATCAGGAGTTTTTCAGTTATCTGGAAAAACACATTGAGGCGATTAGACAACGTAATACAGCAGTCTGGAGAGAAATGGTGACACGCTCCTTGGCTGTGAAGGTTAAAAAAGTGTCGGAAGATGAATTGGAACAAGGGCCGCGGGCCTTACTTAACTTAGGACATAGTTTTGGTCACGCACTTGAAACCGAGTTGAAGTATAAGGGAATAACTCATGGTCAGGGGGTAAGTGTAGGGTTAGTGGCAGCGGCCTATTTGGCTAAAGGAAGAGGGCTACTGACTTCGGCTGAGTTGGAGAGGATTATTGCTCTTCTCCAAGGCTTTGACCTCATGACGAAGGTTGAGTCAGAAGACCCAGAAAGACTTTTGCAACACATGCAGTCTGACAAAAAAAACCAGGCTGGTCGAAAGGTTCTAATTTCACCTAAAGGAATTGGTCAAACAGTGATTTTAAAAGATTGTACTGACCAAGAGATACTCACAGCTTGGCAAGGAGTACTGTAATCGAGGCACGAGGCACGATGCAAGAGGCGCGAGGCACGAATTTTAAATATTCGAGCATCGCGCTTCGTTTATTTGTACTTTAGGCATTTGTGCATCGTGCATCGTGCATCGAACATCGAGCCTCGCGAATTTGCGAAGGGCACATTAGTCGGCACTTAAATCGACACTGATTTGGTTTAATTTAGCAATAAAACGCCATTTGTACATTATTAAGCAGTTGAATGACGGAAGAAAAGACTTCGGGTGAAGATGTGTCGACGAGAGAAGGAATCCATAATAACACAGAGAATCATAGATATTAGCTGAAGATTAACTCGTAAATCTTCTGTATAGGATGAAAAGAGTTTATTTAGGAAAGATCAGGTAGGGCGAAGGAGTAAGAAAATACGTGGATGATGTCAGGCTCAATGCTGAAAAAGGTTTTACTCTCTTGGAATTGTTGCTTGTTCTATTCCTTGTAGGTTTGCTGATCGGAGGGGTTGTGCCACACTATGAAGGTTCGAGGGAAAAAACCTTTGAAAAGCTTAATCTGACAAATATTAAGTTGATTCAAGGGGCAGCCCAACTTTATCGCTTGGATATGGGTGTCTTCCCAACAACAGTAGACGACCTGATGTTAAACTCAACGAATAATTGTAATTGGCGGGGTCCCTATTTAGATCAATGGCCAAAGAACCCATATGATCAAACTAAAGCTTATATAATTGATGGCTTAGGGCGGGTCAATTGAAGTGGGGTGCTGGAAGGTTGCATTTGAAGAGGGTTAATTCGGATAGTAGTAGGGGGTATGCTCTTTTAGATGTATTGCTGGCCTTGTTTTTATTTTCCATAAGTTTCCCTGCATTATTTGGGTTAACGGAGACTACAAATTTTGAAAATCAACAGGCGTCTAATTTGAGTCAAGCCATGAATATTGCTCAGAAATCAATGGAACGGCTCGCAGGTGGGTCTTGGACAGAAAATATAGCTAACAGTGGGTGTATTCTAGGGGGTGTAGTTGTGGGTCGTGAAGGACTCTTTGATTGGACGATTTCTGCTGAGTGGGATACGTTTCCCGACTTATTAAAAATAGAAACAGAAGTAAAGTGGTTAGAAAGAGGTAAAATTCGTAGCTATCGTTTAGGAAGCCTTTATTATGCGGATTGAAAATAAGGGATTTACTTTATTGGAAGTGTTGTTTGCCTTATTGATTTCCGGTAGCCTGCTAGTTCTAAGCTTGCGCTTACTTACAGATCAATGGCGAGCAGCTAAAGAAATCAAGGATCGTCAGGAGATCCAATATGCTTTGTTAACTGCTGGAGAAACAATCACAACGGCTATTCGATCAGCCCAAACAGTTCAGAGCCCGAAGCCAGGTGTACTCGAAATTCTTCCTTGGTCAGAGGCAGGCTACTTTAAAGCTGATTTGTATTATATTGCTGATAAAGATTATGACGGTATTCCGGACTTATATTGTGAACATCTTGGTGTTCCCAATCCAGTAGCCAACAGGATAACTAGCTTGCTATGTACGGAGGTGGAACCAAGTTTGTGGCAAATAACCTTTCAGGCAAGAATGAATCAGCAACAAGCAACGTGGCAGGGATTAATCAGACGTCGTACCTAATGAGCAGGCGCCAAACAAGGAGTTTCAAAACAAGTAGCTTCCATAAAAGGTGTTCGGGATTTGCGACCTTAATTATTATGATCCTAGTCTTAACTCTCTCTGGGATAGGTTTAGAAGGATTTATTAAAGCAAATGCAGGGCTTCGGATGGTTAAACGCCAGGCTCAGAGTCAACGGGCTATTTTTTGTGCTGAAGGCGGAATCGAATGGGCCAAAGCGCAATTATTACTTAACCCTAATTGGCAGGGCGGGAGCAAACCTATTGCCGAGGGTCAAGCCCAAGTTAGTATTTTAGCTAATGAGGGAGGATATTGGATAACGTCTTTGGCGACATCAGGGTTAGCTAAACGAGAGATCAAAGTGTATCTGAACTTAGATTCCGGAAAATGGCTGATGACGCATTATCAAGAATTACATAGATGAGCTGGAGTATTAAATTATGAATCAGAGTAATTTTCTCAAGCCTTCGAATTTAACTTTTGGCCAATTCTTAATTGCGAACTCATTTGTTAACGCTAGACAACTTGCCCAAGGCTTAGAGGTACAGCGCACTTCTGAGGAAAGGATTGGAGAAGTATTAGTTCGTTTGGGTATTTTGTCTGATGAACTTTTGAAAGAAGCTTTGGGCCAATATTTAAATGTACCGATAATTTCATTGACCCAAGTCACAATTGACCATAAGGCTGCCCAAAACGTATCTGAAGAATTGGCTCGCCGTCATTCCTTGATTCCGATAGATTTGCACTCCGGAGTCTTGCGTGTCGCCATAGCAGATCCCACTGATGTGCGGGCGCTTGATGATGTTCAACTCTACACGGGCTACAAGGTAGAAGCAGTCTTGGCAGGAATTGAGGAAATTAGGACTGCGATTGGTCAGTTCCTAACGGTTGAAAAATCAGTAGCTCAACTCTTGAAGCTGCAAGATTCAAGTCGAGCGGGTCAAGGAGTTTGGAATATCGATGAATCAACTGCTGATTATGTTGGACGCGACGCCCCTAGCATACGTTTAGTAGATACACTTATAGATCAGGCTGTTGTTCAGGGTGCTAGTGATATTCACTGGGAACCACAGGAACTTGATTTCATCGTTCGGTATCGAATTGATGGGCAACTTAGTTTGAAATGTCGCTTGTCTTCAGGTGCAGCTCGTAGTGTTTTATCACGCCTAAAAATTATGGCTGGTCTAGATATTTCGGAGAGACGTTTACCGCAGGGTGGGAGAATGTCGATCGAAGTAAGGAATAGACGAATCGATCTGCGCGTTTCGACTCTACCTACTGTTTATGGGGAAAAAATTGTCGTGCGTATTCTCGATCCGGAAACTGCTAAACGTTCGTTAGATGCGCTAGGCATGCGTTCACAGGTTGAGGCTGGCGTTCGTGAACTTTTGAAAAGACCTCATGGTTTAATTCTCGTGACTGGACCGACCGGAAGTGGTAAGACTACAACTCTTTACGCTCTTCTACGTGAAATAAGCGCGGAAACTTTAAATATTGTTTCTATCGAAGATCCCGTAGAATACCGGTTGGCAGGAGTAAATCAAGTTCAGGTAGATGGGCATGGTTTAACCTTTGCCAAAGGGTTAAGGTCTATCTTACGTCAAGATCCAGATATTATTATGATTGGAGAAATACGGGATGAAGAAACAGCTCGGATTGCGATTGCGGCCGCTTTAACTGGGCATCTTGTGCTATCCACACTGCATACAAATACGGCTGCGGAAGCTTTGACACGGCTGCTGGATATGGGGATTGAGCCCTATCTCTTAGCTTCAGCGGTCAGTGGAGTCTTATCCCAACGTTTGGTTCGCTTGCTTTGCCAAGACTGTAAAAAGCCCTACGATTTAACTGCTGTAGAACAACAAGCGCTCTGGTTTGAGACGGAGAGTGAGACGTTCTATCTTGCCCAAGGGTGTAAATCCTGTAGAGGAACAGGCTATAGTGGCAGGCTTGGGATACATGAACTTTTACTATATAATCAGGAGATCAAGCAGTTGGTTCTTGCTCAAGCGAGTTCTCAAGAAATTGAACGTTCCGCGATTAACCAGGGCATGGTTCCTTTATTGCAGGATGGTTTAAGCAAAGTAGCCCAAGGGCTTACTTCGATTGAAGAAGTATTGCGCTCTTCAGTAAATCTAGAAAACTAAAAGGGATTGGTGTACAAATGTTAGCTATTCATGAATTACTGCAGCAGGCTGGGGAACAAAAAGCCTCTGATATTCATTTAACCGTCGAGAGCCCACCGGTCTTGCGGATTGATGGGACACTTCACCGTATGGTAGAGGAAAATTTATCCAGGGACGATCTGGAGGTTTTTGTTCGTTCTTTGATGACAGATGAACAAGCTCAAAATTTTGCTGAACGTGGAGAGTTGGACTTTTCTTATGGTCTACCGGGAGTTGGTCGTTTTCGTCTTAATGCTTTTCGCCAACGAGGATCTGCGGGAATGGTAATTAGGCTTATTCCTTTTGATATTCCCTCTCCTGAAACGTTAGGTCTTCCGCCTGTGGCTATCGAACTAGCTTGTTTGCATAAAGGATTGGTC
>JBAQMG010000125.1:0-11849 GCA_049302575.1 Desulfitobacteriaceae bacterium
AGTATGGTGGGCAGGGATGGATTCGAACCATCGTACCTCTCGGAACAGATTTACAGTCTGTCGCCTTTAACCGCTCGGCCACCTACCCATTAAATATTATGGAGCCGACGATGGGACTCGAACCCGCAACCTGCTGATTACAAATCAGCTGCTCTGCCAATTGAGCTACATCGGCATTAGACGCTAGCAGAGTATAGCATATAAAAAACTCAATTACAAGTTTTTTGAAAATAATTTTTAAACACTTTATGTATTTTTTAATTATCTCGACGTTCTAAATACCTTTCAAGCTTTCTTTTTACTCTTTGCAAGGCATTGTCAATTGATTTCACATGACGCCGAAGATCAACCGCAATTTCCTGATAGGATTTACCTTCTAAATAGGCCATTAAAACTTTCCATTCCAAGGAACTTAAGATTTCTCCCATCTTTTCCTCAATATCGTCGAATTCCTCCCGACTAATGATTAATTCCTCCGGGTCAGTAATTCTGGTACCAGAAATCACATCCAAAAGAGTGCGATCAGAATCCTCATCATAGATCGGCTTATTCAAAGATACATAAGAATTGAGTGGGATATGTTTTTGTCGAGTCGCTGTTTTTATTGCCGTAATAATTTGCCTAGTGATACACAATTCTGCAAAAGCCCGAAAGGAAGAAAGCTTATCGCCCCTAAAGTCACGAATGGCTTTATATAAACCAATCATCCCTTCCTGAATGATATCCTCACGATCAGCTCCGATCAAAAAGTAAGAGCGAGCCTTAGCCCTAACAAAGTTCTTATACTTATTGATCAAGTGTTCCAGCGATGCGGCATCGCCCTCTTTAGCCAGCTCGACAACCTCTTCGTCGATTATAACTTCGATTATTTCACATCCTGCCAGCACTTCAGGTTGGGCGCTAAAACTCAAACTGATCCCCCCTGTATCATGGTGATCAAAATCGCATATTTTTATGCTCTTTGTCCATAACAATTACTATTATACTCGACGTTAAAGAAGAGCGTCAAGGTGAAGTTTCGAGTGGTCTGTACTCCCCAGCCCTTTTCTCTGGCGTAAAGTCTCATAAAGTAAAACTGATCCAGCAACGCTGGCATTCAAAGAGCTGATTTTACCACACATAGGTAAGCTAATAAGCTCGTCACAAATTTCTTTGATTAGGCGACTTAACCCTTTCCCCTCACCGCCTATGACCAAGACGCGTGGTCCCCTCAGATCAGTCTTAAAGGCTTCAACTCCTCCAGCTTCCGCCCCTGAAACCCAACAGCCCTCTTTCTTAAGTTGCTTTAAAGCCTGTACTAGATTACTGACTCGAGCAACCAAAACATGTTCTACTGCTCCAGCAGAAGCTTTGGCGACAATGCCAGTCAGAGCAGCACTTCGACGCCTAGGTATAACCACTCCGTGAACCCCAACTGCATCCGCTGTTCTTAGCATAGCTCCCAAGTTATAGGGATCTTCAATTTCATCTAAAACTAAGATTAGAGGATCCTCTTGCTTTTCTCGTGCTAAATTCATAATATCTTCAAGGCTAGAGTATTCACGTGCGGCGATATAGGCCAAAACTCCCTGGTGCACTCCTTGTTCACTCAGTCTTTCCAGAGTAACACGATCAACAAACTGAAAAGGTATGCCCCGCTCTCTTAAAATAGAAATTATATCTTGGTTTCTCCTATTTTGGGCTTCTGTCAGAAAAAGTACTTTATTGATCGGTTTTCCACCCTTCAAAAGTTCACTTACAGAATTTCGCCCGTAAACAATTTCCTCGTTCATATTTCTCACTTCCCTTATTCGCCTAAAATCCTAGCAACACATTCTAAGACATCTTTAACGGTTACTGAAAAGTCACTTAATTTAATCAAGTACTCTGGAGCACTTTCCCGTAAAAAGCTGATAACTTCCTCATCAGTCATTAATTCTTTGACCAAATCACTCTCTTTATTTGTTTCCACAGTAAAAATAGGTATTATCTTGCAATTCAGGGAATGTGCGACTTCAATCTCCGCTTTGGTCACAGTTTCTCCATCGAATACTAAAACAATTTGAGTAGAACTTAGGAGTCGAGAACGCCACTTCTTTAAAAGCGGTAACAATTTACGATTATCCGAGAGGCGCGGATCAACTGCATAGGGATTAGGGAAGGTGCGCAAACGTGTATTTACATCAATCTTCTGATTAATGCATTCTTCGGCAAAGGCGGAAACCACCATGTTACTTATCCCCGCAGCTTGCCCACTAATCAAGGTCAAATCCTTCAAAGAAGCCAGTTCTTTCCCTAAATCTCTGGCAACTTGACCGCCTCTCTCTTGTAAAGAACCTACAACATAGACAGTTTTACCTCTTGATTTTTGACCAATAAATAAAAGGATTTCCTCTAACTCTTTCCATTTATCGATCAAAACACAGGAAATGCCCACGCGTTTAAGATTATTACACCACAAATCCTGCCGCCGTCTTTTTTCAGGATCCTTTTCTTTTTTTAGTACCATAAAATGTTGTTGAGTAGCCTTACCAGAAAGGCGTCTTGCTTCAACCATAATATTATTCAGATCTGGATCCCTATAACTATAACCGATAAACAAAAAAGTCTTCTTTAACAAATCATTCTTAAGACGTACCGTTGTCGCTGGACGATTAATAAAGAAATCTTCGTAGTCCTCCTGAGTAATCACAATATCCTCGTGGGTTGAACTTTTAATACAACCGTGCATTTTGATTATTTCAACTTGATACTCTGAAACTTTTCTGGCAATATCCTTATCGCTAACCTTGACATCGATTGAAAATTCTCCAAAAGCATGTTCGAGAAACGTATCATAATTAGTAGTCCAAATGGTAGACACATTGATTAGTCTAAGAAGGTGGTGATATTCGTTTAAAGAGTACTCCATTGTTAATACTTCAGTAATTTCGTTAATTAATGGTCCTCGATTACCAACATGGGAATTAACAATATATTGGGAAATCAAAGCAAAATCGTCGGTATCATTGTTGGGACTTATCCCCAGTTCAGCCGCTAAAGGTTTAAGTAATTCATACCAGCCGATGCCACACGACGGCAAAGAAATACCAGTCCCGACAAAAATTGTCGCTCGGTTCTGATATAAGGCTTCGGAAAATTTATTAATCAGAGTAAGTTTATCCATTCTCAGATACCCCGGTAATGTTTAATTCATAATTCATAATTCATAATGCACAATTCATGCCTAATTGTTAATTGTTGGCGATTTTGTTGCTGCTTTAAGTATTTCCAAGGCCTTTTGTTTTATAATAATCTTCCCTTTGCAGCGCTCATTTTGCATTTCATTTTCCGGGCAATAACCTAATACCTTACAATTTGGCCCAGCATTTTGAAATAAATCCGGAGCGGTTTTCTTACATATTTTCAACATCTTATTAGCTAGATCTCGGATCTCCGCTTGAGCATTATTACAACAACGAACAGTAAACCAGTCCATTAAAGCATGAGCATTCATCCCTATAATAGCCTTGAATTCCGTAGCCTGTGGTTTCAAATAGCGCAAGTCTTCTTCTGGAAGACCATCCGCAATTCCTTTTTCGTACCATCCCTCAATTATACTCATAATTTGATCAGCATCAACACTATAGTGAACGGCTACTTCTCCCACAGGTAAATAGTTTTCTAAAGGTGTACCATCTTCCAAGGTAATCAAATTTACTGGCAAAGAACACTGATACTTAGTTTCTTCAATCTGCTTGGGAATAACTATTTCAAACGATCTTTTGCCAGCTTTATCCGCTCTTCCCGTTTTAATCATATAGGAGGCTAACCTTTTCCTGACAAGTTGTACCTCCGTGACCCTCGAATAACCTTCGATCCCAAATATAAAAAAGTCAAATTCGATAGCTGCTTTGTGCCCGCTTTCGACAATTTTAAGCACTAATTCTCGTGAATAAGGTGTCGATACTATTTCCTCAAGTGATCTTTCCGACCTAATAAAGCGGGCTGCAATATCAGTAAAAATTTTCCCACCACCAGCAATCAACTCTACTTTACCTTCACCAACATATCTTTTTTTCATCCCTCAGCCCCCACCTAGAAATTCTTCAACTTGTGCAAAAGCCCAATGCATGCGTTCTAACTGACCTTCTAACTGCCAATATCCCACTAAGCACTCAAAGGCTGTCGCATGACGATAGGTGATCACATCGACATTCTTAGGGTGACTACCTTTGGCATTTCTCCCTCGTAATACAACCTGCTGTTCAATATCATTTAACTCCGGCATCAACCTATGAAGAATCTGCGCTTGCGTGCTAGCCCTAACGTACTCAATCGCAACCTTATGAAGTTCTCGAACTTTCTCATGGCCTTGACTTAGCAAATGTGTCCTCACCCAGAGTTCGTAAACTGCATCTCCTAAATAAGCCATTGTTAGGGCATTAATTTCCTGCCAAGGTTTACTCACTTTACCTTCCACCGTGTTCCCTGTGGAGTATCCTCAATCACAACATTAATCTCCTTTAGGGCGTCACGAATAAGATCAGCCGTTTCCCAATCTTTCTTTTGACGTGAACGATTTCTAACCTTAACCAATATCTCCATTACTGAAGATAAAATCTTGTCATTACTGACCTCAGCCAGTGCTTTTGCTGGAGTAGGGTTAGCCAAGTCAAAGCCCAATACACCCGCAAGTTCTAAAAGTGTTTGCTGGGCAATTTTTAAACCCTTACTCTCAAGTTCCGTTGCACCAAGATTTGAATTAATAACTTTGGCTAATTCGAAAAGACTGGCATAGGCCAAAGAAGAATTAAAATCATCATCCATAGCTTTAACAAAATCTCCACGTGCTTGATTAGCAGCCTTGGTTAACACACTACCTTCGGCTTGATTCACTTCAGTTAGATTTGAATTTGATCTAACATTTACTCTATTGAGAGCCTCAGTTAACAACCTAACACTCGTTTGTAGTCGTTCCAGCCCCTTTTGAGCCTCAGTAAGCTTGTGATCATCAAAGTCCAACAGACTTCGATAATGTGTGCCGAGTAAATAGAAACGCATAACTTCACCTGGAAAATGCTCTAATAACTCTCTTACCGTAAAAAAGTTTCCTAGCGACTTAGACATCTTTTCTTGGTTAACCGTCAAAAAGGCCGTATGCATCCAATAATTAGCAAACTTTTCACCGCGCAAATACCCTTCAGATTGAGCTATTTCATTTTCATGATGAGGGAATACCAAATCACCTCCGCCACCATGTATATCAAATCCAGCTCCTAAATACTTGAGTGCCATCGCACTACATTCAATATGCCAACCAGGGCGCCCCATTCCCCATGGACTCCCCCAGGCTGGCTCGCCTGGTTTAGCTGCTTTCCAAAGGGCAAAATCCATAGGGTACTGCTTCCGTTCATCAACCTCAACCCGAGCTCCTGCCTGCATATCTTCTAAATTCCGTCCAGACAACTTGCCGTACCCTGGAAAAAGGTTGACCGAGAAATATACATCTCCGTCTACGACATAAGCTAACCCTACGTCCAATAAACCCTGAATGATTTCCAGCATTTCTGAAATATGCTCGGTTGCTTTGGGGTGGACTGTTGCTGGAAGGATATTTAAAGCTTTAGCGTCTATATAATATTCATCGATATATTTCTGTGCTAAGGCTAAAGCATTCATACCCTCAACATTGGCTCGTTTGATTATTTTATCATCGACATCGGTAAAATTCTGTACATAATTAACCTCATATCCTCTATAGATAAGATAACGGCGAATCATATCAAAAGCCACTAACATTCGAGCATTGCCCAAATGGAAAAAGTTATAAGTTGTAGGTCCACAGGCATAAATCCCTACTTTACCACTCTGAACGGGGTTAAACTCTTCCTTTTGACGGGTCATGGTGTTGAATAATTTCAGCGACATTAATTCGACCCTCCTTTTCATTCAAACGATGCTCTAAATATTCTACACGATGCATCAGACAATCAATCATTTCGATTACAGGATCTGGCAATTCATCATGCCGAAAATCCGACCCTTTTACCGGTATTCCTCGATGAATGACCACTCGACCTGGTACGCCAACTACAGTTGTCTCATTAGGGATAGCCTTATTCACAACAGATCCTGCACCGATCTTCACATTATCCCCTATTTTAAAAGAGCCTAGGATCTTGGCACCCGATCCAATGACCACGTTATTTCCGATGGTTGGATGACGTTTGCCTTTTTCCTTTCCAGTTCCGCCCAAGGTTACTCCTTGATAAATTGTTACATCATTACCAACTTCAGCAGTTTCTCCAATAACTACACCTGTTCCATGATCGATGAAAAATCCCTGCCCGATCTTGGCGCCGGGATGAATCTCAATACCGGTTAAAAAACGTGAAAACTGCGAAAGCAACCGAGGCAATATTACCAGCTTTCGTTGATAAAGCCAATGTGCCAAGCGGTGCATCGTTACAGCATGTAACCCAGGATAGCATAAAATTACTTCCCAAATACTTTTAGCTGCAGGATCTCGCTCAAAAATAACGCGGATGTCCTGTCGAACTTGTCGAAACAAGAGTACCCCCCCCTAACCAAACGCATTATGGACTATCATATGTTAATCATGATAGTTGATGTGTAAATAAAAAGGATATAGGGAATGGCTTAACCGCTGTCAATCCCTCAGCTTAGCTTCGGTATACTCCAGTCTCTTAAGAACATTTTCCTTCCCTAATA
The DNA here is from genome assembly GCA_049302575.1 of Desulfitobacteriaceae bacterium. Taxonomy (GTDB): domain Bacteria; phylum Bacillota; class Desulfitobacteriia; order Desulfitobacteriales; family Desulfitobacteriaceae; genus JBAQMG01. The sequence goes on from JBAQMG010000125.1 coordinate 6,694, forward strand.
AAGGAAGGATACTATAAAGTTCCGGACCATGCATTAGTCCTGTCAAAGCCACGCGCACTGGCATAAAGACCAATTTTCCGCCAACCTTTAACTCCTTTGTGATTTGTTTTAGAATAACCTTTACCGAATCACTAGATAGTTGTTCTACTTGAATAATCTTTTGCCTGAAAAGGTTTAAAACCTTCGGCACCTGTTCATCAAGCAGGATTTGACGGGCTTCCTCATTCATTTCCTGTACCAAGTTTCCATAGACATAGTGGACAAAATCACGGATCTCAGAAACACAAGAAAGATGGTCTGTAATCGCAATCACAAAATCAAGTAACCATTGCTGTTGCACAGCGCTTAATTCACCTTCAGGAAAAACTCCTACGTCACGTAAATGCGGCAAGGCCAATTCCGCAATTCTTTCTGGGGGGGAAAGCTTTAGATAATGTGCATTAATCCACTTTAATTTATTAAGATCAAAGACGGCCGGACTTTTGGAAACTCTCTCCAAGGAAAATAGTTCAACTAATTCCGCCAAGCTAAAGAATTCATCTTCTCCTGGTGGTGCCCAGCCTAAGAGTACAATAAAATTCACAACAGCCTCAGGCAAATAACCTTTCGCTTGATAATCGATAACTGCTGTATCCCCATCCCGCTTACTCATCTTTTTACCCTCAGTATTTAAAATAAGGGAAATATGAGCAAACTCTGGTACTTGTATTCCCAAGGCTTCGTAAATCAGAACTTGACGCGGAGTATTCGAGAGGTGCTCCTCTCCCCTGATCACATGGCTGATTTTCATCGTTAGATCATCAACCACAACGGCAAAGTTATAGGTAGGCATTCCATCAGACTTAACAATGACGTAATCTCCAATTCCGTCACTTTCAAAAACTACATCTCCCCGAACTAAATCCTTAATTAGGATTTGTTCTCCCTCTGGAACCCGAAAACGCACTACAGGTTTACGCCCTTTTGCCTCATTTCCAGCCCGCTCTTCTGCGGATAAATTCCGGCATTTTCCCATGTAACGAGGGGTTAGACCGAGAGAAATTAGCCCTTCGCGTTCTTGTTCTAATTCTTGCTCAGAGCAATAACAATAATAAGCATATCCGCTTTGGAATAGCTTATCTATAAATTTTCGATAGAGTTCCAACCGTTCTGTTTGACGATAAGGCGCATAATCTCCCCCTACTTCGATACCCTCGTCCCAAGTAATGTTCAACCAACTTAAAGCCTCTAAAATATTATGTTCCGATTCTAAACTAGAACGTTCCAAATCTGTATCTTCACTACGGACAATAAATTTCCCAGCATATTTATGAGCTAACAAATAATTAAAAAGTGCCGAACGCGCCCCCCCAATATGTAACGGTCCTGTAGGACTTGGGGCAAATCTAACTCTGACATCCATCCGATATTTCCTCCATCTTAGTTAAAGTAATGATCGATTGAGCGCTAATTCCTTCTTCTCGTCCCTCAAACCCTAGGTGCTCGGTTGTAGTTGCTTTAATTGAAACAAACTCTTCTCTCACACCTAAAATCCCAGCTAATTTAAATCTCATCTCCAAAATATAAGGAGCCAGCTTAGGACGTTGAGCAACAATTATACTATCAATATTGCCAACTTCATAACCCTCTAGTTTGACCAGTTCCATAACTTTCCCTAGCAAGGCTAAGCTTGAAGCGTTTTTATAACGTTGATCCTGATCCGGGAAATGTTTTCCAAGGTCGCCCAAGGCCAAGGCTCCCAGTAAAGCATCCATAATCGCGTGTATTAAAACATCTGCATCAGAATGCCCAAGCAAGCCACGTTCATGGGGTATGTCAACTCCCCCTAAGATTAGCTTACGCCCCTCCGCAAAAGCATGTACATCATAGCCAATCCCAACTCTAATTCTCCCCAACTCCTTCACCCCGCGCCTCACCCTCGAGCATCGAGCATCGAGCAAGCACCTCGTACATCATTTCCCGATCACGAATCATCGTGCCTCGTGCTTCGAGCATCGTGCCTCGATAATACGCTCAGCTACCCATAAATCTTCCAGTGTAGTAATTTTGATATTCTCCGTAGAACCCTCTAAAACCATTACTGGATATCCAAGACACTCTAATAACGAGGCATCGTCTGTCCCATAATAACGTTGCTCCAAGGCCTTTCTGTGTGCTTTTTCCAAAACAGCCCGTTCAAAGACTTGTGGCGTTTGTATCGCTCGCAAAAATTCTCGTGGCAGAGTTTCCATCACCAATCCCGTTTCAGTAATACGTTTGATCGTATCTTTCACGCAAATAGCCATAATTGCAGCAGAATATTTTTCCGAATCTTCCAGAAAGCGGTTTAACTGTTTTAATGTCAAAAGGGGCCTCGCCCCATCATGAACGACTATTCGTTGAATAGTCGAACCGAGAGCTTGAACCCCAGTTAGCACGGAATCTTGACGTTGGGACCCTCCGATAGGAATTGCTACCACTTTATTAAACTGTCCATTTTTTACAATTTCTGTAATTATGGGGATGTCATCCTTCGCTCCCACAACCACAACTTCAGTAACAACCTCACAAAGTTGAAATACCCGAAGTGTATGAGCTAAAATTGGTGAACCAGCTAAAGTTAAGAATTGTTTATTAAACCCGACTCCCATTCGTTTCCCGAAGCCGGCGGCAGGAATAACTACCCCCACATTAACCAAGCGCATTCACCTCGTCAGTTTGAGGGTAACCCCTTAACTTTTTTTCCATCACCACTTTAGGCTTAGCAAAAATCATCCGCCCCGCAGCTGTTTGTAAAACACTAGTTACTAAAACAGTAATATTCTGCCCCATAAATCGACGACCAGTATCGACCACAATCATTGTTCCATCATCGAGATAAGCTACCCCTTGTCCTGGTTCTTTGCCTTCTTTCATGACTTGAACCAACATTTCTTCCCCAGGCAAAACAATTGGTTTTACAGCATTGGCCAGTTCATTGATATTAAGTACTAGTACACCTTGCAGTTCAGCAACTTTATTTAAATTATAATCATTAGTTAAGAGAGGGCAACCTAATGTTTGACCCAAACGTACTAATTTACTATCAACCTCAGCAATGTCCTCAAAATCTTGTTCGTGAATTTTAACTTTGATCACAGTCTCTTTGGAAATCTGATTTAAAATATCTAGCCCTCTACGTCCGCGATTACGTTTAAGTAAATCTGAAGAATCTGCAATGTGGCGCAATTCCTCTAACACAAAACTAGGAATCAACAAGGTCCCCTCAATAAAACCGGTCTTAACGATATCCGCAATCCGCCCATCGATAATCACACTCGTATCCAGAACCTTATAATCAAGCGGAAGATCCGCTATGCGTATTAGTTTACCATCTTTGGTTTTTTCACCTTTTTCACCCCTATCCCTAAATCTCGAAAAAAGATTAAAGAAAGGCAAAACCTCTTCTTTCCTTTTTGCTCCAAGGCTTAACCCTAAATAACCTAATGTAAGGCTCAAGACTACTGATAGAAGTGGACCGAAGATCGGAATACTTACAAATGAAAGACTGAATAAAGCTGAAATAATAAGACCGATAATGACCCCTAAAACCCCACCCAACAAATCATGTATTGGTATCTTCTGTAATCTGGCATCTGTCCAACTGATCAAAGCAAAAAAACCACTGATAACAATTGGGGATATGAAAAAAGTGATAATAGCAAACACTAGAGCCATTCCGAGCGAGGACCACGAAAGTGAGTCTCTCCAACCTAACTTGTTTAATAAATCCAACTTAAGTTGGTAATTCAAGTATGCACCTATGACCCCAAATAACAGAGCGATGATAACGCGTATTATATTGCGAATCATCATTTCACCTCCTTTTATTCCTTATTTTGACTAGAATTCTCCCTCATTATACTTTGAATTACCAATAATTTTCAATCGTTATTGTTTAGGCCAAAATATTATTGAGCCAACCACGAACATCATCTTCCTCAGATGCTTCCGCTAAGACCAACTCGCTTACTAAAATCTGACAAGCATTTTCATACATTTTCTTTTCACCTGTGGAAAGACCCTTTTCTTTCTCTCTACAGGACAGACTACGAACTACATCTGCGACCTCTAAAATATCCCCACTTTTAATTTTCTCTAAGTTAGCTCGATAACGCCTATTCCAAGCCAGTGTTGTCGGTATATTCTCTGATTGCAGAACAGCTAAAACTCCTTGTACTTCAGACTGATCTATAACATCACGAAGTCCTAGATTTCCCACACTATTCAAAGGAACGAAAAGCTTCATATTCCCAACTGGCAAGTGCATCACATAATATTGCCTGATTTCTCCAAGTACTTCCCTTTCCTCAATAGATTGAATAATCCCCGCGCCATGCATTGGATACACAACTTTATCTCCTACTTGAAACATTTAGACCACTCCTTTAACCTATTATACCAAGGATATCAAGCGCGGTCAAAAATTTTAAAATTATATCATAAGAATTTCGCGTATGTCAACTTCTTCTTTTCTTAAGCTAACTTACAGTAAATTGACAACCCTATCTGCTCATCGTTATAATGAGAACAACAGAAAGGAGTGAGAATAGCCTATGGAACAGCTCACTGAGGACTTTCAAAATAAAGTGAAATCGTTATTAATTAGGCACCAAAGCATTTTAGATATTTTAAGTAAAGGTCAAGAAGCCTCGGCGCGCGTGAACCGGGCAGTTGTTAAGTCCATAACAAACTGCGGGTGTGTAGGGGTCGATGCCCACAAAAAACCGATTCCAAAAGATGCAACTTTCTTTGACTTGAAAGTTCTATTAGATAGTCAAGTAGACGGTAAAATCTGCGATAACTGCCGGGATATTATTATGACAGAAATTGGTAAGCAGTTTTTTTATATCGCAGCACTAGCGAATACGCTCAACATTTCTTTAAGTGATGTTATCACTAAAGAACAATCTAAACTTTCTACACTCACTATCTTCAATTTAACTTAATAAATAAAATTTAAACAGCTCAAACATTTGGTAATATCACCACTTGTTCGATCTGTTTTTTTCACATTACTTTGAGTTTTATATTCCAATAGTATGGCTTCCGCTGAAATGTCAAGATCATTGCTCGTTAAGATGAACGTACTTTCCTTGCGGATAACTTCTTTTATTTTTTCCGTCTCTCGTTGGTAG
>JBAQMG010000126.1:0-6635 GCA_049302575.1 Desulfitobacteriaceae bacterium
GAGTAAGACAAAGCCTGCTAAATGAATAAGATTTTCTTTCTCAGGATTTAACGGTTTCCGTCGCAAGCCTTCGACCAAAAGGAAAACTAAACGACTGCCGTCTAGAGCCGGAATGGGAAAGAGATTAATCAGCCCTAACTGAATACTCATAATTCCTGTAAACCCTAACAAATCTACCAAACCTTGTTGCCCCGCTTCTCCTATAGCTTGAGCAATTGCAATTGGTCCACCGACATCTGCAGGAATTTTACGGGTAAGCATTTGAAATAAGGTCACTAAAATAAATCTTGTGAAATCTAAAGTCTTAGATAATCCATAGCTCACACTTTGGAGTAAGGAAACATGCTGATAAATTACCTCCGGTGCTATACCAATCATGCCATTCCCTGTTTGTGGATCCTTCTCAGTCGTTAGTTTGATAGTCTCTTGGCGATTTGCCCGATCGATAGTCAAGACTAAGGTCTGATTAGGTTTCGCATGGATCATTTCCGTCAACAAAGTCCAATCTTTAGTGGGTATATTATCTATGGCAATGATTCGATCTCCTGCTAATATTCCAGCCTTTTGAGCCGGCTTATCCTTGATCAAGGAACCTATTTGATTTCCATTAGCTTGGGAAGGTATCCCCATATAGGCAAAAACAGTTACAAATAAAACAATAGCTAAAAGAAAATTCATCAGAGGTCCTGCGACAATCACTGCCATCCGTTGCCAAACACGTTTATTCATAAAACTTTGTTCGTCGTTCGGGGATGCAATCACGGCAACTCCATTATCGTTTGTTTCTGGGTCCATACCGTGCAGCTTGACAAACCCCCCCAAAGGAATCAGTCGCCAAGCATAGAGGGTTTCCTTACCTTGGTAGCCCACAATTTTTGGTCCAAAACCAAAGCTGAATTCCAAAACCTTAATTCCCTGCCATTTAGCCACCATAAAATGTCCCAGTTCATGAACTATAACCATAAGTCCAAAAACAAATATGATAGATATAGCTGTTAACATAAATTACACCCCCAATTGCGATGCGCGAAATTCGATGCACGATGCTCGATAAGTCGCGAAACATTATATGCGATGCGCGATAAGGCACGAGGCACTATATGCGAGATTCAATGTTCGATGCTCAAGGTATGAACTACTATATGCGATTTTAGAAACACTATACGCGTAGTTCGAAGGTTCGAAGTGCAAGGTTCGACACAGTAGCCAGATATACGAGGCACGTCAACCTTCGCGCATCGTGCTTAGCTCCTCTAGTTCGTGCATCGCGCCTCGCGCCTCGCACCTCGAATTATCTCCCCCGTCTGCTCCCGTGCCCAAGCATCTGCTTCTAATATCGTACCCAAATTAGGGTGCGCCAACACATGATGGCTATCGCATACTTCTCTTACTAATTCTATCAATCTAAGATAAGGTAGGCGACCCTGAAGAAATGCTAAGACCGCTACTTCATTAGCAGCATTCATGACCGCAGGTAAGGTTCCACCTTTTCGACCTACTTCGTAGGCTAAGGCCAAGGCTGGAAATTCCTCCAAATTCGGTTCTAGGAAAGACAACGTTTTCCCTCTCAAGTCTAAGCGTTGAAAGTGATTTTTCCAACGTGTTGGATAACTTAAAGCATACTGGATAGGCAAGCGCATATCCGGTCTTCCGAGTTGAGCAAGCACTGAGCCATCCCGATAAGCAACCATAGAATGAACCACACTTTCGGGATGAATTAAAACCTCAATATCGTCATAACTGAGACCAAAAAGATGATGAGCCTCAATAACCTCTAAACCTTTATTCATCATAGAAGCCGAATCAATGGTTATCTTCGAACCCATAGCCCAGTTAGGATGTTGCAACGCATCTTGAGGCGTGACTGAAGCTAGTTTCTCGCGTGACCAGCCTAAAAATTGCCCTCCTGAAGCAGTTAAAATAATTTTTTCAATTGTTTGCGGATTATCTTCTAAACACTGAAAAATCGCGGAATGTTCACTGTCTACGGGAAGGATTGAACACCCCATAATACGTGCTGTCTCCAAAACCAGTTCTCCTGCCGCCACTAAAGTTTCCTTATTAGCAAGCGCAATCGTTTTTCCTGCCTGTAAAGCAGCCAGAGTAGGTTCTAACCCAATTCGTCCACTTAGCGCCGTTACTACTGTATCCACTTCTGGAGTAGTTACAGCTTGTAGGATTCCTTCCATACCGTGTTCTACAATAACTGGCAAATCCCTTAAGCGCTCTTTTAAGTCTTTTGCCGCTCTCTCCTCCATCATAACCACAAGAGAGGGTCGAAAAGCCCGAACTTGCTCCTCCATTAACTCTACACTCTGAGATGCAACTAAAGCATAAATTCTAAGCTGCTCTGAAAAGACTTTGACAACCTCCAAGGTTTGCCTGCCAATTGATCCAGTAGATCCTAAGATGGTCAACGTTTTCAATCAATTTTCACATCCAATCAGGTAAATCTAGGGTAAAGCGGGTAAATCAATAGTAGCTTTACGTCCTTGGCCGATCCATGAACCCGCTCTTACGCAAGGCCTCATAAAAGATAACAAGCGTTGGACCTAGAATAAGGCCAGCACCGCCTAACAATTGTAAACCTACATACATTGAAATCAAAGTTGGTAGAGGGTGAAGTCCGATATTTTTGGACATAATTTTAGGTTCTAAAAATTGACGCAATACAACTAAAACTAACCACATTACCGAGAGCTTTACCCCTTCACTTACCGAACCAAAAACAAATACACCAATGATCCAAGGTACATAGAGGACACCAGTCCCTACAATGGGTACTAAATCCAGCACTCCTGTCAGTACCCCAAGCGTAACAGCGTATCGATTGCCAATCAAGGCTAACCCTAAGATAGATGTTAGCGCAGTGACTGAAACCAAAATAACCTGAGCCCGCAAAAACCCAACGATGGCTACCCCTAGATCCTGACTAACGGCTTGGGCGTTTTCATGCCAACGTCGAGGCATGAGTGAATTGGCAAAATGTTTTACGCGTGGAAAAATAGAACTTACCATCAGCGTTGCGACGATTGAAATCACAAAAACAATAAATACTCCTGGCAAAGCAGTTAAAAAGTTGAGTAGAAAAAGACTGCCTGTTTTCGCCCATTCTTGAACAGATTTTAATATGCTTTCCGCAGAGGAAAAAAGGGTAACTTGAACTTGAGGATTGAGAAGTAAAAACTTTTCAATTGTATTAATCCTAGTCGTTACATAATCCATCATATGTGCATAATCCGGCAAAGAGATTGCTAAATCAGATAACTCTGTATATAGCCTAGCTATTAACATAAAAGCCAATAAACCTAGGATTCCAAGAGTTGAAAAGAGCGACAATAAAGCCGCATAAGTACGCCTCACGCGCAGTATTTCCATCGTTCTTACCACGAAAGGCTCTAATAAAAAGGCAAGAAGCAAAGCCAAAACAAAAGGTAAAAAAGCCATGAATAAACTTCGAATGACTTCGCCGAAAATCGGCAAAAAATCTTGTACAAAATAAGTAAAGAGTTTTAGGGAAACTAGAACGCTCAAGATAATGGCTAAGCGATTAAGATTAGACCAAAATGGATGTCTGGAATTGATCCGCAACCTTTTTACCCCCTCATAACAAAATTCACAATATAATAATATACTAAAGGGAGGACTAAAATTAAGCTATCACAACGATCCAATATTCCACCATGACCAGGAATTAAAGTGCCCGAATCCTTTATACCTGCACTTCTCTTTAAGGCAGATTCAAACAAATCCCCAATCTGCCCCCCCAAACCAACTATCAGCGATAGAGCTAAAATGTGCCAAAGTGATGTGCCCCCCATCCAATACCAGAATATTAGACCTACAAGGATACTCCCTAGCAAACCACCCCAAGCTCCTTCTCGAGTTTTCTTAGGACTTATTTTCGGAGCCAAAAGGTGTTGCCCAAATCTCCTCCCTATAAGGTATGCAAAGATATCCGTCGCCCATACCAAAAAGAAAATTAGAAATGTCCAGGTTATACCGTGCTCAAGCTGTCGTAAAAGATAGAGATAAGAAAATAGCACTACCGAATAGATAACAGCCAAAAAATTAAAACTAACTTCTTCAAGTTTGATCTGGGGATATTGCAGAGCCAGTCTACTAAAGGTTATAATTACCCCCAAAACAAGAATCGGTAACATCCATTCCTTATTTCCGATGAAAATATTAGCTAACCAAATAAGTGCAAAAACTATAGTTAGAGAATGCCAAGCTATAATCCCCATATGTTCGCCAATTAGCAAAAATTCATGCAGAGCCAAAATTATTAAAATACTTACCAAAAAAGCAGTATATACTCCACCAAAATAACTTAGGCCTAAAAGGAGAGGAGCCCAAATCAGGGCACCGATTAATCTTTTCAATTCAATTTCTCCTTACTTTTTTGTTAAGCCTCCATATCGCCTATCCCGTTCTTGATAAATTTTGATAACTCTATGTAAGGTTGACTGATTAAAATCTGGCCAGAGATCTTCGACCACAACAATCTCTGTGTAGGCAAGTTGCCAAAGTAAAAAGTTACTCAACCGCATTTCTCCCGAGGTACGAATCAACAAGTCTGGATCAGGCAGGCCAGCCGTATACAAGGCTTCGCTGACTAGCCCCTCATTAATATCTTGAGGAGTAATTTTTCTATTTAGAACTTCTGTACTAAGTTTTCGCACTGCCTCAACGATTTCCAACCTTCCTCCATAATTGAGCGCAAGGTTAAGTATTAATCCCTTATTGGTCTTTGTTCGTTCAAACGCTCTCTGTAATTCCTGCTGAGCCTCTGAAGGAAGTTCTTGGATTCCCCCTAAAGCACGAATCACAACCTTATTTTCATGAAGTTCCTCTAATTCTTTCCTTAAATATTCAGTGAGAAGAGACATAAGTACCCCAACCTCTTCCTTAGGTCTTCGCCAGTTTTCTGTAGAAAAGGCATAAACAGTTAATACTTCTACCCCTAACAGAGAGCATTCTTTAACTATAGTTCGCAAAGTTTCTACACCGGCTCGATGCCCCATTGCCCGTGGAAGCCCACGTCGTTTAGCCCAGCGCCCGTTGCCATCCATGATAATGGCGATATGGCGTGGTAAGCATTCTAGGTTAATATCATGAGCTCGCACATCAACCTTACCCCGTTTCCATGGATTAAGCCTCAATATTTTTTCACCTCACCTAACAAGTGTTAAAAGACCCCCTTATAGTGTCAGGGGGTCAATTTGGGGAGCGGGGAAAACCTTTCGTTAGCCAAAATAAACTCATAGCTTCCAGCAATAACTCTAACCCGAACCACTCGAAGGTCACCTAACACTTCCACACGACCACGCGGGGTTGTCACCTTATAAGAAAAAGCTATGTCTGCTTCTTTTAGCTCTTCACTTAATTCGTTCCATCTATAGCCTAACCACGTATCAGAAATCATACCTCAGTAATTTCTTTTTCTTTGGTCTCTGTCACATGATCGATTTCCTTAATAAACTTGTCTGTCATCTTTTGAACATCCTCTTGAGCCCTTTTAATATCATCTTCAGAAGCATGTTCCTTTTCCATCTTTTTCAAGTGGTCATTGGTATCTCTGCGGATATTACGGATCACTACCCGCGCTTCTTCGGACTTCTTTTTAACACCCTTAACAAGTTCAATGCGCCTTTCAGCAGTAAGTTGAGGAATAATAATCCGAATAATATTTCCATCGTTAGAAGGATTAAAGCCCAGATCAGACTTTAAAATTGCCTTTTCAATCGCAGATAGACTAGTTCTATCCCAAGGCTGAATAAGCAGTAAACGTGGCTCTGGCACTGAAATATTGGCAAGTTGGTTCACTGGTGTCGGCGTACCATAATAGTCTACAGTTATTTTTTCTAAAACACTTGGATTAGCGCGCCCAGCCCGAATTGTTCCAAACTCCTTACGCAAGGAGTCTAAGCCTTTGTGCATCCGTTCCTCAGTTTCTTTAAGCACCTCAGGAATCATTCACATTCCCTCCCTATATAAGTTCCAATAGTTTCACCCATCACAGCTCTGCGGATATTACCATTCTTTAATAGGTCAAAAACAACTAAGGGAATATGATTATCCATACAGAGGGATGTTGCTGTAGAATCCATAACCCCTAGCCCCCTGCTTAAAACTTCTAAGTAACTTAAGCGTTCAAACTTTTTGGCAGTTGGGTTTTTTATCGGATCAGAATCATATACCCCATCAACTTTTTTAGCCATTAGAATGACTTCTGCTTCAATCTCGGCTGCCCTTAGAGCCGCCGTGGTATCCGTCGAAAAGAAAGGATTACCGGTTCCAGCTGCAAATATCACAATTCGTCCCTTCTCCATATGGCGTATAGCCCGACGACGAATATATTGTTCGGCAACTTGTTTCATTTCAATGGCAGACATCACACGTGTATCTGCCCCGTGTTTCTCTAAAGCATCCTGCAAAGCCAAGGCATTCATAACAGTTGCCAACATTCCCATATAATCAGCGGTAGCACGATCCATCCCTTGAGAACTCCCAGCAATGCCACGCCAAATATTGCCGCCCCCTACCACTAGAGCCGTTTCTACACCAAGGGAACGAATTTCAGCAACCTGTTGGGCGACTGATTCAATCATATCATGCACAATACCATAACC
>JBAQMG010000127.1:0-7386 GCA_049302575.1 Desulfitobacteriaceae bacterium
GTCGGCTCGTGATATTGCTCGGGCAGTGATGTTTTTCGCGTGCGATGAGGCTGGATATATTAATGGGCAAACCATGTATGTATGCGGAGGAAAGAGCCTTTTCGCCAATATTGGATAGGTTTAAAATAACAATTCGAAGGTAAGGGATGGGATTATGAGCAAAAGTCAAAGTGCTTTGAGTGGTATTCGAGTCTTGGAATTTGCAGGCGAAATTGGCAGTTATACTGGAAAGTTATTTGCCAACCTTGGCGCGGAAGTTATTCAGATTGAGCCAATTGAAGGTAATCCGGTGAGAAGAGCTGGTCCTTTTTATAAGGATATCCCTGATCAGGAAGGGAGCCTGCAATACATCTATCAAAATACAGGTAAGAAGGGCATCGTGCTCGATATTGAAAAGGAGCAGGGAAAAGAGATTTTCCTTAACCTGGCAAAGACAGCGGATTTGCTTATTGAAAGCTTTCAACCGGGGTATTTGAATAAGTTGAACTTGGGTTATGACCAACTGAGTAAGATCAATCCCAGACTTGTCTATACATCCGTGACGGGGTATGGTCAAGATGGTCCGTATCGGGATTATCCTTGGTCGGATATTACAACCTTAGCCATGGGAGGGCTGCTTTACCTAGCTGCTCAAGGTGACGATTTACCTGCCCGTGTTCCCGACAATCAGGCTTACACGATGGGGGCGATGTATGCGGCAACGGGGAGCATGATAGCCTTGATTGAAGCTGAAGATAGTGGTAGAGGACAGTATCTGGATGTGTCTCTTCAAGAATGTGTTGCTACCGCTCTTGAAAATGCCTTACAGTTTTATGACTTGGAAGGAACCATCCGACGTGGTATAGGGCATGTTGAGTCCGGTATGGGAATTTATCCGTGCCAAGATGGTTATGTTTACCTTGTAGCAGGGATGGGGGAAAATGTAAATCTTTGGATTGCTTTCGTTGACTGGCTTATTGAAGAAAAAGTGGAAGGGGCAGAGAGCTTCACCAAAGATGAATGGAAAACGTCGAAATTTCGGCGGACAGCTGAGGCTAAGCAACGTTTTAGTGATATCTTTGTTCCGTTTGCAATGAAGCATAATAAGTTATATCTTTTTGAGAATGGTCAGAATCGGCGGGTGACGATTCATCCCGTGAATGATCCGAAAGACATTTGTGAAGATCCCCATATCAAGTACAGGAAGTTCATGGCTGAGTATTTCAGCGAGAATCTTGGTGGGCAGGTTTTCATGCCTGGAGCACCTTATCGATTGTCACAAACGCCTTGGAAGCTTGGTGCCGAGCCCCCAAAATTCGGACAACATACTGTGGAAATCTTACAAGAGATTGGGTATAATGCAAAACAGATCCAAGAGTTTAAACAAGGGGGTGTATGCTATGTCGCACAAGCTTCCTCTTAAGGGCATCAGGGTTCTTGACTTTACTTGGGTAGGTGCTGGTCCGCTTGCCACCCGTATTTTAGCGGAATATGGGGCTGAGGTTATCAAAATAGAATCAGGAACACGCCTTGATTACTTGAGGCTCTTGCCCCCTTATAAAGATGGTAAGGTTGGTGTGGAAAGAAGCGGATATTTCAGTAATAGAAATCCCAATAAAAAGGGCATAACTTTGAACTTAAAGCATCCACGTTCCTTTGAGATTATTAGAGAATTAATAAAGAAAAGTGACATAATCTGTGAAAATTTTACGGCGCATGCGATGGAAAAATGGGGACTGGGGTACGAGGAGGTTCGCAAGATCAAGCCAGATATTATCTACGCGAGCATGCCACTGATGGGAATCGACGGACCTCATGCCAATTATAGAGGCTTTGGTGTTCAAGTCAGCTCTTTAATTGGAATTCTTCATCTTACGGGTTTCCCGGAAAAAGAACCTTTTGGGATGGGAACCAACTATCCCGATCATGTACCTAACCCAGTGCACACCGCTTTCGCGATGCTTGCTGCTCTGCGGCATAAGAAGAAAACAGGGGAAGGACAGTATATTGAGTTATCCCAAATAGAAGCTCCTCTGTGTGTACTGCCTACTCCGATTATGGATTACATGATGAACGGACGGGTTCAAAATCGGCAGGGCAATCAGCATTTTGATTTTGCACCCCACGGCATTTATCCAGTTCAAGGTAAAAACCGCTGGATCGTATTATCGGTACAAAGTGAGGATGAATGGCAATCCTTGAAGACTGCGATGGATATGCCTAAATGGGCTGAACAAGAGATGTTTACTACGAATGCTGGGCGGCTAGCCAGCCAAGCTGAGTTGAACAAGCTCATGGCAAGTTGGACTGTTAATTATGACGGTGATGAGCTATTAAGACGATTAGTAAAGGCCAAAGTGAGAGCGGGCTTGGTTAAAGATGCCCGGGACGTTCTGCAAGATCCTCAACTTAATTACCGTAGACACTTTGTCTACCTGGATCATTCTGAATTGGACTATCATGTCAACAATTATTCTCCGGTTCACATGTCCGAGACACCAGCCGTGGTGGATCAAGCGGCTCCGCTGCTTGGTGAACACACCCATCAAGTCATGAAGGATTTGCTCAATTTGGATGAGGTCACATTCGAAGAAATGAAAAAAGAAGGTGTTTTTGACTAAGGGCTTATGCTGCTGATTAGGAGGAATATTAATGTTAAAAAAATACAATCAATGGCTAATTGTAGCTTTGATAGCTTTAATAGTTTTAAGTCTAGTGGGTTGCGGTGGGCAAGGAGCAAATACTTCAGGGAATGACCGAACTCAAAAAATAGTGATTCGTTTAAGTCATGCGTTACCAGAAAATCACTATATTTCTGCACAAATGCGGGCTTGGGCGGAGCTGGTGATGAAAAAATCCAAGGAACAAGTGGATGTTCAGCTCTATCCAACTGGACAACTGTATAAAGACGCAGATCTCATAGAAGCGGTACAAACGGGTGCGATTGAGGCTGGGCATGCCTATGATTTTACTCTGGCTAAATCGATTCCTGAAGCGCGCGTTTTTGCGGCGCCATTTCTTTTTGAAGGAAAAGTGACCGAAATAACTCAAAAAGTTTTAACCAGTCCGATCCGCAGTCGCCTAGAGGCTGACATGGAAAAACAGGGCATGAAAGGAATTTTGTTTCTTCCTTGGTCAATGGAAGAAGGCGGGGTGATCGCAAGTAAACAGGTTAAGACTTCGACCGATGCCAAAGGGCTAACCTTACGAGCTACGAGTCCTGATACCGCAGCAATTTACCAACAGTGGGGAAGTAATGTATCTTATCTCAACGGCTCTGAGGTGTACACTGGTTTACAGCGCGGAGTAATCCAAGGCTCCGAAGGAACGCTGACCACTTCAGTCGAACGGAAACTCTATGAGGTTGCGCCTAACTTCACAATCTTGCCCTATAGCGCACGGGTATCAATGATTGTAATGAATAAGAAATTTTACGATAAGTTGCCACCGGAAATTCAGAAGGCTATTAGTGAGGCTACTAAAGAAATCGAGGAAAAGACGGTGGCAGCTGCAAAGACTAATTTAGAGGCTGTCTTAAAGACTAGTGTCGAAAAAGGTATTAAAATTTATACCCCAACTCCCGAAGAACTTAAGCAATTTGAAGGGGATAGGGATAAGCTTTGGCAGTCACTTTATAAAGATTACCCGCAAATCTTAGCCGATATAAAGGAAATACAGAAAATTGAGGCTCAATTGAAACAGTAAGGGTTGGAATAGAAATTGCCCCTTTCTATAAAATGAAAGGGGCAATTTACAAACGCTTTGAAATTGGGGGTTTGTTTATGGACTTTATAATAAGAAAGCTGTCGGGTGCAGCACACACCTTGGCTGGAATAATTCTAGGGGTGATGTTTCTATCAATAGTAGCAAATGTCATTGCCCGAAACCTAGGGTTTTCCATGATATGGGTTGAGGAGCTGAGCGGTTATGGAGCGGTTTGGGCGACTTATCTGGGGATTGGTTTTGCCCTTAGGGAGGAAAGACACGTACGCGTTGATATGTTAACTAGAAAACTATCACAGAGAGGACAGGAACTGATGCGGTTCTTGGGTGATCTGATTTGTGTGGTTTTTAGCGTATTGATTACTTGGAAAGGGTTTTATTTAATTTGGTCCTCCTACATTTCGGGACGGCATACCCCTTTCGTGGAGATACCAATCTACCTCTTGCAAATTGTTTTACCGGTGGGTATGATTCTTTTCGGTCTCGAAGCGTTAGTGGATGCTGTTAAAACTAGACAAAGGTTGAAAATATAGGGTTAAGTGGCGAAGGAAGTAAAAGTTTTGCTATAGATACCTAGAGAATTGATATTATCATCGTACTATTTACTTGTAGAGATTATGCTAAAAAGGAGAATGCTCCATGACCAGTCTTATAATTCTAGCGGTTATCCTCTTGATTGTGTTATTATTCATAGGAACGCCTGTGCCTGTGGCCTTAGGTTTCGCAGGTTTAATTGGCCTCTATTCCCTTAGCGGAGAAGGGGCGTTTGTAGTCGCCTCTAAGGTAATGTTTGATACCGTCAACGACTTTATTTTTCTTGCTATTCCCTTGTTTATCCTCATGGGGACTATCTTGGGCAAGGGAATGATAGGAGAGAAACTTTATTACCTGTTTGACGTTTTTCTACGCCAAATTCCCGGCGGCGTAGGTATTGCCACGATTTTGACCTGTGCTTTTTTGGCGGCTATGATTGGAACGAGCGTGGCTATTGCGGCGATGGTCGGAAGCTTCGCAATTTCTAATCTGATGAAATATGGTTACAGTTTTGAATTGTCTTTGGGTATATGTGTGGCTGGGGGGGCCTTGGGCATTCTGATTCCACCTAGTGTACCTATGATAATCTATGGCGCTTTTACCCAAGAATCCACGGGTAGATTATTCATGGCTGGTGTGGTTCCAGGCATAATAGCTGTTATTCTTTTCTCGATTTATGTGGCTTGGGAATATGTTCGTTTACCAAATAAACAAAAAGTTGTTTCAGCTACTTGGGGTGAAAGATGGGCTGCATTTAAAGACGGTATTTGGGCCTTAATTATCCCAATCGGGGTCATTGTACCAATGTATACTGGGTTGGCGACCGTCACGGAAATAGCAGCCTTAGGCGTTCTCTGGTCTTTTTTAATTGGTATCTTTATTTATCGGACAATTAAAATTAGCGATATTATTCCTATCTTGAGGGAAGCAATAAATAATTCTGTTATGGTTATGTTCATAATTTGTGGTGCAATTCTTTTTGGCAATGCTGTAACTCAATTTGGTTTAGGAAGAGCTATAAGTAGCTTTTTTGTAAGCAGTGGGTTTCCTCCATTGATGTTTCTTATTATCACCATGATTATTATTTTCATAATGGGAATGTTTTTGGAAGGTGCCTCGATTATGATGATCATGATACCTGTACTTTTACCTACTTTACTCGGCTACGAAATTAATCTCATTTGGTATGCAGTCTTGATGGTGATTAATATCGAGGTAGGTCTCTTAAGTCCTCCAGTAGGACTCAATCTTTACGCGGTTGATAGTGTTGCTAAAGGTTTAGGATTTCCCAGCACACTTGGTGCGGTAATCCGTGGAAGTTGGCCGTTTATGGCGATTTACATTTTTGTCCTGATTTTGATAGGCTTCGTGCCGTCACTGGCACTTTGGTTGCCGGCACATATGATGAAATAAAGTGGCAGGTTGCTGGGAAAAAAGTATTATAAAGTTTTAGAGATGCGAAAATCCGGTATTGTAGTCAAGCCGGATTTTTCCTAACTTTAAGTGGAGGGAGGTATTTTCACTTAACCTCCGCCAGGACTGACTAACTCGCTTTTTTTCCACTGTAAGGTACATAAGTTTCTTTCGGCTCCGTTAGGCTAAGTGCATCCAATTAGGGTATGTATGTTCTCGATCCTTGAAAAATTCGTCAATTACGAAGACAAGATTAAATTGGTCGGTGAAGGAACTTAAGAGATTTTGTCCGAATGTGTCTCATTAAGGGACGGGTTTTTAAGAATAAGGCACTAGATACAGGGCACAGAACAAAGTGTTTTATAATAGGACAGTAGCTTTTTAAAATAAGTGTCCGTTTGTAGTACACTTTTCCTTGCGTATCAGGAAGTATAGGTTTATGGGTGCATAAGTGCACAAAGGTGACCGCCTTGGCTAGGCATAGCGCCAGCCAAAGTTTCTTTATAGTCCTAGATATTTAGCTACGGAGCAAATTGGCATAGAACTTGCATTAATTATTAGAATTATTAGAATCATTAGATATATAATCGTCTGGTGCATAATCCGAGAGTGTACTGGCGATAATGCAAGGGGGTGATGTTTAGCGAAATCTGGTAATTGAGGAGAAACAGTCTATTAAACAAAGTGAATCAGAAGTATTTTAAAGAGGGGGCATTAAAAGTGGCGATGTGTAAAGAATGTGAATGTTTTCATTCCATCCCGGAGACGGAGACGGAGGGGGACTTCGAACAGGGAATGGGTGATTGCGTTATGGCTGTTAAAGACAATAAAGGCAAATACTGGCATGATAAGAAAGTGAAAGAAGAGTCGAATTGTGCTGAATTTAAACTGAAACAAAATTAGTTAGTTAAATAATAAAAATCAGGGGGGAATAGGCGATGGCGAATGATACCTTGCTGGCAGAAATAACGCGGGAACTGAAAATGGAAGTAAAAAAAGGTCAGCCCTTAGGGAAGGCCTTATGGGATAAAAAGCTTAAAGAAGGGCCGGGAAGTGTACCAAGGACAAAGCATCTTTACAAGCGTTGCCGTTGGGCCCATATTGCCGGTGGGGTGTATGTAAGGGAAGAACTCAAGATTTCTCTGGAACGAGCCCGTTTATATACTGAAGCGCATAAGGCAAACGCCGGTGAAGTGCCGGTAATTCTCCGAGCGAAATGTCTGGAGCATTATCTGAAAAACTGCAGTATCTATATTCAAGATGAGGAAAGCATCGTCGGGGTCCACAATGAGAGTCCGGATAAGTTGGAGCTTTATCCGGAGGCCGGGGCTGCGAATATGTTCGATTATCTGGAGGATGATTCGCTTACCCCCCCAGAACTCTATGATGAGGGTGTGGAAATGGTGGAGTACTGGAAGCAATGGTCGCTTTCAGCTATGTGCGAAAGGTATATGGAACCTGAAGATATTGCCAAGCTTAGCACGGGGGTAATCAGTGAGCCTCCGGTGTGGATACATTTTACTACGAGTGTCGTTCCGCCCTATCAGACCATCCTTGAAGACGGGCTAGAGAAAAGGATTGAGTGGTGCGAGAAAAACCTTAGAAAGGCCAAAGATAAGTTAAAGGAATACCCTTGGAGAGGGGAGGAAAACATCCCTCTATTCGAAAAGATTGACAACTGGACGGCAATGATTATTGCTGCCAAGGCGGTTATTAATTGGGCGAGAAGATACAGCC
>JBAQMG010000128.1:0-53020 GCA_049302575.1 Desulfitobacteriaceae bacterium
GCCGATAGCTTGGCGTTATCCTGCCGTTGAAATTTTAACGGCAGGTCTTTTCTCTTATATTTTATGGCTAAATCAAGGAGTTCAGGATGCTAGGGTTTTCTGGCATTTGATTTTCATAGCATTCCTGATTGCTTTATCTTTTATCGATTTAGATACGATGCGTTTGCCAGATGTGTTAGTACTTCCTTTGCTGATCATGGGCTTATTAGGAGCGTCTTTCCTTCCCGGAACTCCGAATTGGCTGGAGAGTTTGCTAACAGCGGTTGGAACTGGAGGAGGTTTTTGGTTGATTACTAAAATTTATCCTCAGGGAATGGGGTTGGGAGATGTCAAATTTGTTGCAGCCTTAGGGGCATTCTTGGGATTTCCCAATATCATTTTAGCAATTTTTATAGCTAGTTTGCTGGGAAGTGTTGTTGGACTGAGTATGCTCTTGCTTCGCCTTAGTCAGTTCAAACAACAAATTCCTTTTGGTCCTTTTCTGGCTTCTGGAGCCTTAGTGGCTCTGTTTTGGGGAGAACGGATTTTTGAATTTTATTGGGCGCTAAATTAATGCATAATGCATAAAGTAAAAATTGGCATAGGTGGAATGTCTTGTGTCTAGGATTATGGTAACAGTAGAAATCACGGATCAAGAACTTAAGGTTTTGTGGTTTTTGGGGAAAAACCATGTTAAGAGGGTTCCACAGGGGGCGAGGCTTAACTTTGACCTTATACCAATACCGACTGGGGTCATTGATCAAGGGATTTTGCGTGATAAAGATGTTTTTATGGGGCTATTACAGATTTATTTTGCTCAAAAGAAGCTTGTTGGACTAATAGTTGTAAATCTACTCATTCCTTTCCAGCTCGGTTTTCTTCGTACTTATCGATTACCTTGGATTGCTAAATCTGATCGCAAATCTGCCATCGGTTTTCTGATTGATGAAGAGGTACCTATTCCTGGAGCGGATTTGTTATCTGATTTTATAATACTGGAAGAGAACCGGGAAAATAATTTATGCCACATCTTGGTGGGGGCAACGAGGAAAAGTTTGCTTCAAGCTTATGTCGAAGCCTTTCTCCAGGTGGGTTTTCAAGTCGAAAATATTGATTTTGCAATTTCTGCTTTAGGCTACGCTTTGGGACTGGAAAATAAGGAGGAATCTCTTTATCTTAGAGCTGAAAGCGGGAGGTTACAGTTAATTCTTTTTTGTGGAATTAGTCCTGAGGTTGTCAGAACTTTAGTGCCTGATCCTACCTTAGGATCACCAGATGCTGAATGGGAGAGCGAAATACAACGGATATTATTATATTATGGAAATCAACATCCAGAGTTGTCCTTGAAGAGAATCTATACTGCTGGGGAGGGTGTCGCAGACTTACTCGCGGAACGTTTGCAAAGAGCAGGGATGGTTTCCCAGGTTCAAAAAGCTGATTCAGTCAGGATACCAGATTCTTGGAAAAAAACTTACCCTGAGTGGCAGGACAATGCTAAAGCTGTTATGGGGTACGTTCTAAGAATCCTCCAAAAGGCGCCCGGTCTTAATCTTTGGCGACATCGAGCAGTTAGAAAGAGGACCTTTCTTTTTAGCAAGACGATTTTAGGTATTGTTATGTTGGGCATGATTGCCGGAATTTTAATTTGGTTTTCTCTGCAATACCGAGTAATTCAACTTGAAAATGAGGTAGAACAATTACGAAGTCAAGGTACTGAAACTCTAACTTTAGTCAATCAACAAAAAGAATTGAACAAGGCTTGGTTAAAAGCTCAGGAACATTCGATTTACGTTGGGGAGCATCTGGCTGGAATTCAACGGTTGCTTCCCCGCGGAGTTGACTTAAGTCATTTAGAATATAAAGAGGGCAGGCTATCTCTACAAGGAACAACTGATAATGCGGAACATTTTGAAGGACTGTTAAAGGCACTGGAAAGTTCGGGCTTGGAACAGCCACTGCTGACGGGCTATCAACAGACGGATCAAGCCTCCATTCAGTTTTCTTTGAAAACAGGGGATAACAACATTGTTAATACAAAGACTGCATCAACGGAGAAGTAGAAGATAGGGGGGATTAGATGATTGATACCCAAAAGGATTTGTTAGTTGAGGACTTAGAGGGATGGAACAAATATAGGCGACAAGTTCGAGAGAATAGGTCTCTTTTTTTAATTATTGTCTTTCTGATCAGTCTGATCCTTGGTACGGTATTTTATTTGCTCCCGCTTAAAGCTCGACTTGATGCTTTAAGTCTTGAGAAAAGGCATTGGACAGAGGTACCGGTTCTCTCTTCAGGAGCAACACCTGATCCTGAAATCGAAATACCTACACTTGATAAATTGCCGAGGATTATTGAACTCTGTCAGAACTGTTTGGTAAGAAATGCTGTGGAGATAACCTCCTTTAACGTCGAGCGCTTTTCTGAAAAGAAGGATTATCCTATTCCTAGCTTGGATTATGCTAGCTTAAGAATGCATTTTCACGGAACGTGGCAGGAAATGGAAACTGGATTAAATGAGTTAGAGCGTCTGGAAAATCTAGCAATACAGATTCAGGAAGTCGTTTTAATACCCGGTGGGGGAGAAACATTACTCCGGATCTATATTCTGAATAGTTGAGCAGGGATGATTCTATTAAGTCCAGCAAATTCGCTAAATGCTCTCTCTACAATTGTTGCTGAATCTTAAGCGCGGAATCATGAATAAATATAGAAGTAAAGGAACGAAACATCCCTCCTCTACCATATTCTGGTAGAGGAGGGATGTTTAATGGGAAATTGGGACTATGTTATTGGTAATGGAGATAGTTTTTATCGTTTAGCTCAGCGCTTTGGTGGAACTTGCGAGGACTGGATTAGAGCTAACCCCGAAGTAAATCCTTTAATGTTGCAAGTCGGACAGAAAGTTGTGCTCCCTGAATTTAAAAACGAGCTAAAGGGGCAGTCACAGTTTGCAGAAGTCAGTCCGGAGTATGGGAAGGAGTTTGCCGGAGAACACTTCGATGAAGTTGAAATGGAAGCTGAAGGGGTCGTTTTTCGGGTTAGACGGGTTGGAGAAGGCCGAATACCGCACGAAATTCATCTGCTTTTACCGCGCACTGAAATTCATAAGATCCAACCGGCTGGGGAGAACGGTCCTTGTGAAGTTCAAATTATGATCAGTAACCTGGATATTGTCCATTCACCTCGTTTGACAAAGTAAATAGCGGAAAAGACTATGCTAAGGCGTATAATTGTGATAAAATTCTGTGGTGAGTCACAGAGATGTGTTTTGGCAGTGGGTTAAGAAAAGGGGATCAGTCATGAGCCGATTGGAAAATTTGCGTCAGAGTATGACAACAGTGGGTATTGATGCTTATCTTTCTTTAGTTCCGGAAAATCGACATTATCTTAGCGGATTTACTGGTTCGGCTGGTTCTTTGTTGATCTTACCGGAACAAGCTTTCCTTTTAACTGATTTTAGATATATAGAACAGGCCAACCAAGAAACCGTAGAGTATACGGTTATAAAGATGGGTAATGACTTGTTTGTTTCTTTAGCTGAATTGTCTTCGAAAGTTAAACGACTCGGCTTTGAAGGCGATTATCTGAATTTCATGGATTACTGCCGTCTGCGGGATGCTCTTCCACAGACGGAACTTGTTTCTTTGCCCAATTTAGTGACAGATTTACGTTCTGTCAAAGAACCAACGGAAATTTCTTTAATTCGTGACGCAGTCCGAATTGCGGATGAGGCATGGGCAACTATCTTGAATTCTATTGAAATTGGGCAGACGGAAGAGAAAATAGCGCTCGATTTAGAATTTGCTATGCGTCGCGCCGGAGCAAGCGGGCCTTCTTTTGATTTTATCGTGGCTTCGGGAAGGCGTTCTGCCTTACCCCATGGGAGAGCTAGTTCTAAGATAATTCAAAGGGGAGAGTTACTTACGCTTGATTTCGGAGCCATCTATCGGGGTTATTGTTCTGATATTACTCGTACGGTTATTTTAGGTGAACCTGATGATCGACAAAAAGAAATCTATGAGCTGGTTTTGGCAGCTAACCAGGCAGGGATTGAAGCAGTAAAGCCTGGCTTAAAAGGTAAGGAAGTTGACGCAGTGGCTCGAAAGGTCATTAAGGAAGCAGGCTATGGAGAGTATTTTGGGCATGGTTTAGGACATTCAGTTGGATTAACTGTGCATGAAGGACCTAATTTGAACCTGCGTGAAGAAAAGCTCCTTAAATCAGGGATGGTTGTAACAGTCGAACCTGGAATTTATCTACCTGACTGGGGCGGGGTTCGTATTGAAGATATGGTTTTGATAACAGAACAAGGGTGTGAAGTCTTAACACGTTCACCTAAGAAGTTGACAGTTATCGGCTAGATTTTACATTATCTTAAAGTATAAATTTTGAGTCAACATTAGCGCAATAGAGACCTTCTAAAGTAATTAACTTTAGAATAGGACAAGCTAAAGAACAACCATAATTTTTTAGGGGGAAAAGAATTTTATGATTTCTACAAACGAATTTAAGACAGGTGTAACAATTCTACTCGATGGGGATGTTTATACAATTATCGAGTTTCAACATGTTAAGCCTGGAAAAGGTGCAGCCTTTGTCCGTACTAAACTCAAAAACGTTAAGACGGGTGGAGTCGTTGAACGTAAAATGAATGCTGGTGAGAAAGTTCCCAGAGCTCATGTCGAACGCAGAGAAATGCAATATCTTTATAAAGACGGAGATCATTTTGTGGTGATGGATAATGAGAGTTATGAACAAACGTCTTTATTAGCTGAGCAAATTGGTGATGGGGTCAAATGGCTCAAAGAAAATATGAATTTAGGCGTTTTGTTCTTTGGAACTGACGTGATTGGTGTTGATATACCTAACTCAGTTCAACTACTTGTAACGGCAACAGACCCAGCTGTTAAAGGGGATACTGCCCAAGGGGGTACGAAACCAGCTACTTTAGAAACAGGGGCTGTGGTATATGTTCCTTTCTTTGTTAACGAAGGGGATGTCTTAATCATCGATACTCGTACGGGGAACTACGTGCAACGCGCGTAGTAATGCGCGTTGAACATAGTTCGAGGCAAGAGGTTCGATGCGCGATGCGCGAATTCTAACGTCGAATCTCGGGCTTTGGGTCCTCTGATCTCGCCCCGCACTTCAAACCTCGAGTTTGGCTTCGACCTCTATCTTCCAACTTCCAACTTCCAACTTCTAATTTCGATCGCGCATCGCTCATCGTGATTCGAACATCGAATTTTGAACCTCGGCCCTCGGTTCTCGGACTTCGAGCATCGAGCATCGCGCATCGGATCCTCGCATAGTGGGTAAGCTTACAATAGCTTGCAACTGTGGGAGGTTTTTTTGTTATGAAATTAAGTATTATTCCCCTTGGGGGAACAGGGGGGATAGAACCAGGTACTGCGATACGAGCGGGAGCTTTTGAAGTAGAGGCTTTTCGGGTAACCCATAGTGTTCCTGACTCAGTGGGTTATTCTTTGCTTTGCCCTCAGGGTAGAGTGATTTATACTGGGGATTTTAAGGTGGATTATACCCCGATCGATGGCCAAGAAATGGATTTAGCAAGACTGGCAGCTTGGGGAGAAGAGGGAGTATTGGCGTTAATTTGCGATTCTACTAACGCGGAACGCCCAGGGTCGACTTTGTCAGAAAAAGTTGTGGGCAAGACTCTGCATGATTGGTTTGGCCGGGCCGAAGGAAAAATTATCATGGCTTCTTTTGTATCTAATGTCCACCGGATTCAACAGGCGATCGCCAACAATTGTCACAGGATGGGGTTATAGTCGTTGTTGTCGTTTCGGCGAAGGGACATTCTTCTACTCTCGCTTCGGGACCTGATATAATTTCGCGCGGCTTTACCTTCATGAAAGAGGCCGGAGAACTTGTAGACGGAGCAAAAGAAGTAGTTACAATGGCCCTTGAAGCTCAACTTAAGCAGGAACGGTGGGAATGGAGAGTTTTACGGGGAACCGTCTATGAATCTCTGAGTAACTATTGTTGGGAAAAGACCCGGAGAAGACCGATGATTTTGCCGGTTTTGTTACAGCTGTGAAGTGAACTCGTTGGGCTAAAGCTGAACATCGAGACTTCGGTACCAATGGAGGCGTTAAGCCTTCTTTTTTTGTATATTTAAAGGGAGCAAAAGAGATACTGAAAGGTCAACTCGGTCTCACTCTACATACAGATAAAATGAAAATTTTTATGCTACAAAGGCGAGCTGATGGAAGAGCCGTGTGCGATGGTTCGCTTGCACGGTGGTGTGAGAGGATGGCGGTTAGTCACCGCCTCCTACTCGATTGAGCTTCTTACCTTATCAGCTTCTTAGTCCGTAAAAAACTTTAATTCATTAGGATGTCTAAAATCAGAGTTGTGGACATACTTTTTTATCAGAGGGGGACGGATATCGTGTCACTGCATTATGCACTATCTACCACAATAAAACCTCTTGAGTTGCCAATGGTCAGATCTCAAAAAACCTGTGAGAGATGGGATAGTTTTACTCAATGGTTGAGTGACGATTTGAGGGAACTATTTGCTGGTTTTGAAAGTGTAAACCAGCTTGGTGTCGAGGAAATTCGACTGCGTATTGGACAACCTTTATTGCTTAAAGCTTTTCAACGAGAGATATTCTTGGATTCTAACGGGCAGCAGACTAGTCAGGATAAGGCCTATCTAATCAAACAAGGTGATCTCATAGAAACGTTAGAGAGGATGACCAATAGCTCGCTTTATGCTGTCAACGAAGAGCTAAAGCAGGGGTTTTTGACACTCCTAGGTGGACATAGGGTGGGGGTGGTTGGTGAGGTAATTATGCAGGGGGAAGATCTGCAAACGATTAAGCACATTTCAGCTCTAAATTTTCGTTTGGCCAGAGAAATTAAGGGAAGAGCTTTAGAAGTTTTGCCTTTCTTGATAGAACCCAGTGGATTGATTAAGCACACACTCGTACTTTCAGCACCTAGAGCTGGAAAAACAACCTTTCTGCGTGACTTAATCTGTTTGCTAAGTGAAGGTGTTCCCAAACTGGGGTTAAGCGGTCAAACCGTGGGCGTTGTCGATGAACGGGGAGAACTTGCAGGGATGTGGCAGGGTATACCTACCTTTAATTTAGGACCTCGGACTGATGTTCTAGATAGTTGTCCTAAAGCCAAAGGAATAGGGATGTTAGTTAGGGCTATGGCACCGGATGTGATTGCGGTCGATGAATTGGGACACTCTGATGACGTAGCTGCAGTAGTGGATGCTTTACGGACAGGGGTAAGGATTTTGGGTACTGCCCATGCGGAATCGCTGGAGGAAGCCTTCAAGCGTCCAACGTTAAAAGTCCTTTTTGAACAACAGGTTTTTGAACGCATTGTTGTTTTAAGTCGAAAAAGAGGTCCGGGAACAGTTGCAGGTGTTTTCGATCCTATTACTGGTCGCGATTTGAAAGCCGCTGGCATTTAATCGGAAGTCAGATGTTAGAAGTCAGAAGTCTGAGGTTGTTAGATTAAGAAGTGGGAGTCTTGGAAGTGGATCAAAAGTTACATGCTAGTTAATAGTTTTAGTTAAGTGGAGGGAATAATGCTTATTCTAGGATGCCTTGGTCTGATTGGTAGTTGCGGAATTATGGGACTATGGCAAGCCTGGAGGATTCGGCGTCGTCCGCTAGAATTACGCGAATGCTTAATGCTGCTTGTTCTTTTGGATACCGAGATTCACTGGGGTGCTACTCCACTTCCAGAAGCTTTTAGTAACCTAAAGGAGCGGAGTAGCTTTCCTTGGCAGGGTTTTTTGGCAGAACTTCAAGAAAGATTGCGACTAGGGGAGTCAGCTGGTCTCGCTTGGAAAAGTACAATCTTGAATCAACAAAAAAAATTCTGTTTAAGGGATGAAGATTGGCAGGTCATTGGTGACGTAGGGAAAGGGCTTGGCCGCTCTGACCAGGTACAACAACATAAGCAGCTCGAACTTGTGGAGCACCAGCTGGTCATTTTAAAAGAGCAGGCTACAATTTGGGCGGAAAAACAAGCTAAAATGTGGTCTTATCTGGGTTTTATTGTGGGGATTGCAGGGGTTATTTTTTTAATCTAAGCGTTGGGAGATGACTTGATGAGTTTTAATCTTGTACTCACTGTGGCCGGAATAGGAATGTTAGTGGGAATTTTAGTAATGTTGCTAAACGAATCCGGTCGGAAGGAAATGGCTCAGGCAGTGACTATTGCTGGGGTGGTAGTTGTGCTTTATATCGTTGTACAATCCATCTCTCAATTATTAACTCTAGTAAAGAGCGTATTTCAGTTATATTGAGGGGGCTTAACGCATGGAAATATGGCAAATCGTTGGCTTAGCCCTCGTTGTTACAGTGATTGGGGCAGTGCTCCGTCAGATTCGCCCGGAAATTGCGCTACAGTTGACTATCTTAGCCGCTCTTATGATCTTTTTAGTTATCTTAGGTAAGGTTAAAGTAATTATCGAACTACTGCAAAACTTAGCCGATCAGGCAAATATTAGTTCCTATTATTTGCTCATTGTTTTAAAGATTGTGGGTATTGCTTATCTAGCGGAATTTGGTGCTCAGATTTGTCGGGATGCGGGGGAAGGTGCCTTGGCAACTAAAGTTGAGATGGCGGCAAAAGTGAGTGTGCTTGTTTTGGCAATACCGATTATTGCCGCTATTCTAGAATCGCTTGTACGACTCATGCCGTGAGGAGAAATATATGACACGTTCAAGGATTTATGGGTTCCTCTTTTTTTTATTAATATTATGGACAACTCCTTGCGCGGTTTCGGCTGTAGAAAGCACGATTTCACCGGCAACTCAGGATAATACAGCCTTTCAAAAAGCGTTCTCAGATTCCGGAAGCGAACTCTCTACTGAAAAAGCAGATTTGACAGGCCAGATTGACCTTAGCCAAGTTCGTGGTTTGTTAGCCCAAATTGATGCAGATGTACAAGGTTCTATGCCGGGATTTTCGTTAGCCCAACTATTTGAAGAATTAAAACAAGGCAAAGTAAGTTTACAGCCCGATAAACTTGGGAAAGCCATTTTGGCATTTTTGGGGAAAGAAGTTCTAAATAGTGCGCCTTTGATTGGCAAACTTCTAATTTTAGCCGTACTCTGTGCCGTTTTACAGCAATTACAAGCGGCCTTCGGTGGTGAGGTCGGGCGAATGGCCCAAATCCTCGCTTATCTGGTCTTGATGGGAATTTCTTTAGCTTCCTTTCAGATTGCTATAGATGTTAGTAAAAATGCGGTTGATCAGATGGTTAGTCTAATGCAGGTGTTTTTCCCGATCTTATTTACGTTATTACTAGCCATGGGTAACTTTACGACAGCGGCTTTATTTAAGCCATTAGTTATGGGGAGTCTGACCTTTTTAGCGACGCTACTTAAAACAGTAGTTTTACCCTTGTTCTATCTTGGTGCAGTTTTAAGGCTGTTTAACCATATCTCTGAGCAATTTAAACTAAGTAAGTTAGCGGGGCTGTTGGAATTTGCTGGTAAGATCAGCTTGGGGTTTGTTCTGACTTTGTTTATGGGGGTGATGGCGGTTCAAGGAGTGACCGGAGGGGTGGCGGATGGTGTCGTACTGCGGACGGCAAAGTACTCAGCCGATTTGATTCCCGTAGTAGGTAAGTTTTTCAAAGACGCTGTGGAATTAGTAGTTACTTCTGGTCTTTTGCTTAGGAATGCTTTAGGATTAATCGCTATTTTAGCCTTAGTGTTTATTTGTTTAGGACCTTTGGTCAAGATTTTAGCAATGATTATTACGTTTCGGATTTCGGCAGCTTTGGTTGAACCGCTTGGAGAAAAGGACTTAACAGATAGCCTTCAAGAAATGGCTAAAAGCTTAATCTATATTTTTGGAGCTGTGGCTTCAGTCACTATTATGTTTTTTATGACAGTAGCCATAGTGGTGGGCACAGGCAATGTCTCGATCATGTTGCGCTAAAGGAGATCGTCTTATGCAGACTTTAACAACCTTAGTTCGAAATCTTGCGGTCATTTTACTACTGGCGACTTTTATCGAGATGCTCCTTCCTAACAAATCAATGAGAGGATATGTTCAATTAGTGATGGGCTTGTTCGTAATCTCCGCAATACTTAACCCCCTGATGTCGTTGTTGCACTTACCCATGGAAATGGATATTCCGGCTTGGAGTAGTGTAGTAGCTGAGGATTTACCTGTATTGGCTAACGATAATTCTGGGGAAAAACTAGGTAAGGATGCTGTACAAGAACAGTATCGTCAGATTTTGACCCATCAAATCAAAGCTTTAGCTTTAGGTGTCAGTGGGATAAAGCAAGTCGAAATAGAGTTAAGGTTCCAAGAAAACAATGGTAGGTTCACAGATCAACCTCGTATTTCTCAAGTAACAATCAAACTTTTGCAAATAGTAGACACGGTTCAACCTATTGAGCAGATTGCGATTGGTCATCAGACCCCTAGTCCGGTGGTTAGAGAGCTATCTCTAAAAGCAAAGGAGGTGCAAGAAAGAGTAGCAACTTTAATGGGGTTGACTAAAGAGCAAGTGATTGTGCAGGAATGAGTGCGAGAAACTCATTCGAGGCACGAGGCACGAGGCACGATGTATGATATGATGCACGATACACGATACACGATACACGATACACGATACACGATGCACGAAGGCGAAGCACATATCCGAGGCGCGAAGTTCGATGAGTGAAACTTGAAGGGAACTCGTACAGCTAAAGCTGAACATCGAAAAGAGGAGGTGCGACGATGACTGGTAGGATACTTAATCAAATTAACATTGAGAATAAGGAGAATAAGGACAATAAGGATAAAGGTGAACCTATGAAGGAGAAAAAGGAGCCTTTTTGGCTATCAAGAGAGTTCCTGATAATGACTTTAGCTTTAGTAGTTGTTGGTTCGGCTGGTTTAATATCCCTAGGTAAATCTGGCGATACCTTCCAAACTAGTCCTGTATCAAAGACTGCAACAGTTACAGCTCCAAGTGAAACATCCAAGCTAAATTCCTTAGAAAAGGATTTAGAGAAGAAACTTCAAGCTACCTTAAGCCGAATGTACGGAGTTGGACAGGTTGACGTTTCAGTTAGCCTCTTTTCTGGGTTAAAAAGTAATTACGCGAGGAATGAAAATGTCACCAAACGAACATCTAAAGAGACTGACAAAGCTAGTGGAACTCGCGAGACCACGGAAGTAACTGAAAATAACCAATTGGTGATGCCTAGCGGCTCAACTCAGCCGGTAATGGTCATGGAAGAGAGGCCACAGGTGGCAGGGGTTTTAGTCATTGCTGAGGGGGCCAAAGATCCGAGAATAAAAGAAGAAATTCATACAGCGTTAAAAACATTGCTGGATATTCCTGCCGCAAAGATCACTGTTGAAGCAATGGGAGGTGGCTGAAATTTTTAATTATTCATCAAAGAGACCTTTGATCATGGTTCTAACTCATAAAGCAAAGCTGATTTTATGGATAGTTTTGGCGGCTGTGCTCCTTGCTACAATCCTATTTTTCTTTCGTTTGAGTTCGCCACGTACTGGTAGGGCAAGTTCAGATAGTTTACCTGTTAATGGGCAGATTTCAGAAACAAATATTCAATTTCAAGTAGATCAGCGGGCACTATTACTACAAGGTGAAGAATATTTTGTAAATTATCGTTTAGGTAGAGAACAGTCCAGGCAAGAAGCTAAGGATATGTTAGAAGCTCTTTTAAATTCGTCGGATGCCAAGAATAAGGCGGTAGCCCAAGCTAAATGGTTGGAGCTAAGTACTGAAATTACCCAGGAAAGTGAACTGGAAAATCTGCTTAAAATCAAAGGTTTCCAAGATGTAATTGCAGATGTCAATTATGATTCAGTTAATATTATCGTTTTGGCCCATGGATTAACCCCAAATGAAGTTTTTCTGATACAAGCTACAACTGCTCAAATTACAAGAGTTCGTCAGGATAGAATTTTTATTACAACAAAAAATTAAATAGTTATTAATTAGAGGTTTAGCAGGAATCCTTTGTAGTTAGGCGAATAAATCTTTAGATGATGAAATTACCATGCCGGAAATGGATGGACTTACTGCCTTAAAGGAGATCATCGCCTACGATGAAAAGGCCAAGGTGATCATGTGTAGTGCCTTAGCCCAGGAAAATTTGGTACAGCAGGCTTTGGAAGCAGGAGCCTTGGGCTTTGTAATTAAGCCGTTTCGCCCCTAAGAATTTTTAAAAGTAGTTTCTAAATATTTGCCTACAGATTCTTAGAATCCATAGGATATTAAGGGAAATTCGATGATTGTTTGCTAGACTGCACAGCAGCAGTCTTTTTGTTATTATAAACAGAACATTCTTAATAGTAAAATTTTGCTACTCCCTATTTTATACTGTATACTTGAGTAATTTTGATTGAAAAAGAGTTTTAGGCAACCTATAATTAAGCACAAGTTTCATTTTTAAAATTATAGAAATTATAACTTATGGGAAATGAAAATTCTCTAATTGATAATGGGAATTCAAGGTAAATGGGGCGAATAGGAGAGGGGACATGTATTGGTGAAAGTGGTTAGAATTACGGACACGACTTTACGGGATGCCCATCAGAGTTTGTGGGCAACGCGCATGCGCACAGAAGATATGTTACCGATCATTGGGGATTTAGATTCTGCAGGCTACCAATCATTGGAGGTTTGGGGCGGAGCAACATTTGATGTCTGTATGCGCTTTCTAGGGGAAGACCCTTGGGAACGGTTGCGTCAAATTAAACAACACGCCACCAAGACTCCACTTCAAATGCTTCTGAGAGGACAATCTTTGTTAGGCTATCAACACTATCCTGATGATGTTGTTCGTGAATTTATTACCTTAAGTGTGAAAAACGGGATAGATATTATTCGTATTTTTGATGCTTTAAATGATGTGCGGAATATGATTGTACCTATCGAGGCAGCTAAGGCAGCAGGAGCTCACGTTCAAGCGTCAGTCGTTTATACAATAAGCCCAGTACACTCTACAAAACATTATTTAGAGACGGCACGGGCTCTTGTAAAGCTGGGCGCAGATTCCATATGTATTAAAGATATGGCTGGATTATTAACTCCTTTTAAAGCTTTTGAGTTGGTGTCATTGTTAAAAGCGGAATTAGGCATTATGCTACAATTGCATAGTCATTATATCGGTGGGATGGCAGTAGGAGCTTATTTAAAGGCAGTTGAGGCTGGGGTTGACGTTATTGATACAGCCAGCGTCCCGTTAGCCTTTGGGGCTAGCCAGCCACCAGTAGAAACACTAGTACGGGCGTTGCAAGATACAGAGTATGATACGGGTCTAGATATGCATCAGTTATTCAAGATCGCAACTTACTTTGAGTCTTTACGAAAGGAATGTGGTTTTGAGCGAGGGTTGACAAGAATTTCTGATATGCGGGTTTTTGAACATCAGGTTCCTGGCGGAATGATATCTAATTTAGTGTCTCAATTGGAAGAACAACATGCTTTGGATAAGATCAATGATGTACTGGAAGAGATCCCGCGAGTAAGAGCGGATTTGGGTTATCCCCCTTTAGTAACTCCAACTAGTCAGATTGTCGGGACTCAGGCTGTTTTAAATGTTCTCAGTGGGGCAAGATATAAATTAGTACCAGGAGAGGTTAAGGCATATGTACGAGGGCTTTACGGAGCGCCACCTGCGCCGGTAGAGCTGGAAGTCCGTAAAAAAATTATTGGTGATGAAGAGCCCATAACGGTTAGACCGGCGGATATTTTAGAACCAGGTCTCAGTAAAGCTGAAAAAGAGATTGGCGGACTTGCCCAATCTAGAGAAGATGTGCTAAGTTACGCGCTTTTCCCTCAAGTCGCTAAGAAATATCTTGAACAACGACAAAATGCTCTAGTTAAACAGGAGGATGTTCCTGTTAAAACGTCGGTAAAATTGCCTAAGGAGGATTCAGAAATGAATTTAGAGGAAATTAAGGAACTTATTCTTCTCTTGAACAACACGGAAATAACCGAGCTTAATCTGGAAAGTGACGGCGTAAAGATCGTAATTAAAAAGGGTTCGGGAGCTGTTGCTGCGCCACCTATGACAGTACCCATGAGCGGTGGAGACAGTTTGTCTGTTGTCAAAACTGTGGATAATATGCGTTCGGAAGTAGTTAGTGTTATGGCTGCAGGAACACCTCAAGCTTTCCCTGGAAACCATGAATTTGTTGTCTCTCCTATGGTAGGTACATTTTATCGTGCTGCTGGTCCTGAGTCTCCAGTATTTGTGGAACTTGGACAACATGTTGGGAGTGGACAAACGGTTTGTATCATTGAAGCGATGAAACTAATGAATGAAATCGAATCAGAAATAGAGGGTAAGGTTGTGGAGATCTTGGTGGATAATGGTCAACCAGTAGAATATGGCCAACCACTTTTTAGAATCGAAAAGTGAGGAGTACGCTATGTTTAAGAAAATTTTGGTAGCTAATCGCGGCGAAATAGCCTTGAGGATCATTCGGGCATGCCAAGAAATGGATATTGAAACCGTGGCAGTATTTTCTGAAGCAGATCGGGAGGCTATGCATGTCAAGGCAGCGGATAGTGCAGTTTGCATTGGGCCTGCTCACTCCGCCGGTAGTTATCTAAACATACCTAACATTATCAGTGCAGCTGACATTACTGGTGCAGATGCCATTCACCCTGGCTACGGTTTTTTATCTGAAAATGCGCGGTTCGCTGAAATTTGCGAATCGTGTGGGATTACGTTCATCGGTCCGAGCGCTTTAGCTATTGAAACTATGGGAGATAAAGCACGTGCACGGAAAACTATGATTGAGGCAGGAGTACCCGTGGTGCCTGGTTCTAAAGAACTTATTAAGGATGTTGCTTCAGCCGCTGTGATTGCTCAAGAAATTGGCTATCCTGTGCTCATTAAAGCCTCGGCAGGGGGTGGCGGCAAGGGTATGCGTTTGGCCCAAAATGAGAAAGAGTTGTCCAAAGCAATTCTAGCAGCTCAATCGGAGGCCCAAGCAGCTTTTGGTAATTCAGAAATATATTTAGAAAAATACGTTGAAGAGCCGAGACATATTGAGTTTCAAATTTTGGCAGATAAGTATGGACAGGTTATACATCTGGGTGAACGGGACTGTTCGATGCAAAGAAGGAATCAAAAACTTCTGGAAGAAGCACCTTCAGGGGCGTTGACACCTGAATTGAGAGCTTTAATGGGCGAAGTCGCTTTAAAGGCAGCCAAAACTGTAAATTATTCCACTGTCGGCACTGTAGAGTTTTTATTGGATCGGCACGGTAACTATTATTTTATTGAAATGAATACCCGGATTCAGGTCGAACATCCGATCACCGAGTTAGTAACCGGTTTGGATTTAGTTAAAGAGCAGATTAAGATGGCAGCAGGAGAAGTGTTAAAGTATCGGCAAGAAGACATTGTTATTCGTGGCTGGGCGATAGAGTGTCGGATCAATGCTGAGAACTCGGAGAGAAACTTTATGCCTTCCCCAGGAACAATAGAAATCTATCATGTGCCAGGAGGCCCTGGTGTCAGGGTTGATAGTGCCGCTTATCAGGGATATACGATTCCCCCTTATTATGATTCAATGGTTGGTAAGCTGATTGTTTGGGGAGCTGATCGTCAGGAAGCTATGCAGAGGATGAAGAGAGCGCTAGAGGAGTTTGTCATTGAGGGGATACATACCACTCTACCATTCCATCTTAAAATCATGGATAATGCTTTTTTTCGTCGGGGAGAGGTTTATACAAACTTTATTCAACGTCGCATGCTTGGAGAGTGAGTCCCCTTTGCCACATGGTTACTATTTTGCTATAATTAATCAAGGTTGTGAAGAGTTTGCTCATCTGGCCTCCGGCCTCGGATCACTGGCTTCTGTTCACATTGATTTCTGTAAAATGGAGGGGACGACATGGAAAAACCAGCACTTGGGAATTCGCTAGGGGCGATTCGGATTGCGGATGAAGTCGTCGAAGTTATTGCTGGCTTAGCAGCCTCAGAGGTAGATGGGGTTGCAGGTATGAGCGGTGGGTTCGTTGGGGATTTGGCACATATGTTGGGGCGAAACAAGAATATGTCCAAAGGTGTTAAAGTTGAGGTAGGCGAACATGAAACCGCTGTAGATTTATTTGTGATTCTGGATTATGGGGTTTCGATTCCAAATGTAGCCTTGCGTGTACAGGAAGCCGTGAAAGAGGCTATTGAAAGCATGACGGGTTTAAGTGTGGTTGAGAC
Source organism: Desulfitobacteriaceae bacterium (assembly GCA_049302575.1). Classification (GTDB taxonomy): domain Bacteria; phylum Bacillota; class Desulfitobacteriia; order Desulfitobacteriales; family Desulfitobacteriaceae; genus JBAQMG01. Next base: position 16,193 of record JBAQMG010000128.1, read on the forward strand.
TAATGTCCATGTTCAAGGAATAAATTTCCGAGCTTTACCCGAAATCAAAGAGGAAGAACCTCGCCTGCGCTAAGTTTGACCCCCCCTGGAATTCTAGGGGGGGTCAAATCAGTCTCGCTTGAATCTACCTGAAACTATTTATATAATATCATCATGGATAGATTAATTAGAAAAAGTGAGATAAGTAATTTTTATTAGGTCTATCGACGAAGGGGGCATCGGAGATTATGTTAGTCTATGGCTTGGGCAGCTTTTTTTGTATAGTCGCCATCTGGATTTTGGCGATAGCGACTGGTTGGTCTCTACCTGCTGACTCACTATATCAGGGGTTGGATTGGTTAAGACTAAACTCGTGGGAAAGTACAGCTTTTGCAGCACTACTGCTTCTGCTAGGTTTGTTGATTTTATTTAGACCTAGGAAGAGAATTGCCCTTTCCTTTCGTACATATTCTAAATTAGGTGAGGTTTGTATCGCCCAAGATGCTCTCCAAGAAATCATTCGACGGAGTGCTATGGATGCTGCAGGTGTACGCCAGGTACAAGTTTTGCTGCGGGAGCGTGAAGCGGGTTTGGAAATAATCGTCGAAACCCAAGTTGATCAGGAGGAGGTTATTACTGAGGTTTCAGAGGAACTTCAGCTTCGAGTTCAAAGAGATGTCGAACACTATACCGGAATACATGTGGCAGAGGTGAAAGTGCTTGTGCGGAGTTTTGAAAACACCTCCCACCAGGCACGAGTTCGATGAAGGAGTTTTGGGCCCGGGCTGGGCAAACAATAATGCGGTTTTTAATAGAGTCTTTTGATAATCATCCCGGAAAATTTTTTGGAATTTCGTTGGGTTTTGTCTTGGGATTGTTTGTTGTGACGCTTGGGTTTTGGAGAACATTGGTTATAGCTTTATTTGTTGTAGTTGGATTTATCATGGGTAAACGTCAGGATGATAGGTAAAGGGGTGAGTTAGATAAGCAGGAGATTAGCTCGTGAAACAGCACTGCAGGTGTTGTTCCAGTTGGATTTCACTAAGGAAAACCCTGATTTAGATGGTACTGTAGAGCTTTGGGGCGAAGAATTTGCTGTTCCTAAGTCTAGTATTGCTTTTGCTAAAGAACTCATCCGAGGAACAGTTGAGCATTTAGCAGAAATTGATCAGAAGATTGCGGCCTTCGCGGAGGGCTGGAGCATCGTTCGAATGGGGAACGTGGATCGAAACTTAATGCGTCTAGCGACTTATGAGATTTTTTTTCGGAAGGATATTCCTGAACGGGTAAGTCTCAATGAGGCAATTGAGCTGGCTAAAAGGTTTGGCGGGGAGGATTCGGCCAAATTTATTAATGGGATTCTTGATCGATTGGTGAGTAGTAAAGTTATAAGTACTACGGAGGGTTTAAAGAGTGAACTACCTAGGTCTTGATACTAGTGCTTATACAACATCTCTTGCTATTGTAAATGAGCGGCGAGCTTTGCTTTGGGAGTCGCGGCGGATTTTAGAGGTAGCGGTTAAGGAGACGGGTTTGGCTCAGTCGGCTGCTTTTTTTCAGCATGTACAAAACCTACCCCAACAAATTGAGCAGATTCCCAAGTCTCTATGGGAAAGTCTTGGCGGCATTGGCGTTAGCAGTTCACCTCGCTCAGTGGAAGGGTCTTATATGCCGGTGTTTACAGCCGGTATTTCTCTGGCAACGGCCATAGCAGCTGCACGCCTACTCCCTTTGTACAAGACAAGTCATCAAGAAGGGCATATTGCAGCTGGATATTCTTCGGCTCAAGGTCCGAAGGCAGATCGTTTTTTAGCTGTTCATCTTTCAGGAGGTACGACAGAATTGCTGTTGGTTAAACGGTTGCAACCAGGGCGAATTAGTTTGGAATTGCTTGGAGGAACCACAGATTTGCATGCTGGGCAATTTGTAGATCGGGTAGGGGTTAGGCTGGGGTTGCAGTTTCCGGCAGGCAAGGCCTTAGAAGAGCTTGCTCAGCAGGCAGAACCAGAGGCTGCGACGCTTTTACCTTCCTCAGTAAAAGGTTTAAACGTAAGCTTTTCCGGAGTAGAATCGGCTGCTCAACGTATGATTGAGCAAGGTGTTTCCAAACCCAAGGTGGCACGAGCTGTCGAAGGCTGTTTGGTGAGAACGCTTAGTAAATTGATCAAAAGGGGGATCGAAGCCACTGGACTCAGTCAAATTTTAATGGTAGGTGGAGTTTCGGCCAACCTTTATATACGTCGTGAGTTGGATCTGCGCTTGCTTAAACAGGGGAAACTTTATTGGGCGGAGCCAGATTGGTGTAGGGATAATGCTATCGGAGTAGCAATTTTAGCTGGAGAAGGACTTAGTTAATTCATAATGCATAATCAAGAACCATTAAGATTCATAAATAAAAACTACTGAGCAGAAATCATTTGCGGAATTTTGTGAAAATATACTCGTGTGCAGGTAATTGTTTAACTATCTCGAATATTTACAGGTGTTTGATTCTTAACTTAAGGAGGAGTGTAGGTGTACCGCATAGTAAAAAAGAGAGTGCTTGGGCCGGCAATAGTATTGTTAGAAGTCAAAGCACCCGCTGTTGCTGCAAAAGTGGAGCCTGGACAATTTGTCATTGTACGTTTGGATGAAGCTTCTGAACGTATTCCCTTGACCGTAATGGATTTTGACCGTGAGTGGGGGACTATCACCATAGTGATCCAAAATGTAGGCTATTCTTCTGCTTTGATTAATGAGCTGGAAGAAGGAAGTGCTTTCCAAGATTTCGTAGGTCCTCTGGGGGTAGCCACGGAGATCGAAAATTATGGCACCATCGTTTGTATTGGGGGAGGACTTGGTGTAGCCCCTGTTTATCCGATAGCTCGTGCTTTAAAAGCGGCAGGGAATAAAGTAATCTCAGTACTTGGATCGAGAAGCGCGGAGCTGCTTATTTTAGAAGAAGAAATGCGTGCAGTAAGTGATGAGGTCGTTATTGCGACTAATGATGGCAGCAGGGGTATACAAGGGTTTGTGACAGACGGTCTAGCCCATGTCTTAGCCCAAGGTAACGATGTCAAGGTAATTTGGGCAATTGGCCCGATGATTATGATGAAGGCTGTGGTTGATTATACTCGCCCATTGGGAATTAAAACGATTGTGAGCATGAACCCGATTATGGTTGACGGAACTGGGATGTGTGGAGCTTGTCGCGTGAGTGTGGGAGGAAAAACAAAATTTGCTTGTGTTGATGGTCCGGAATTTGACGGACATCTGGTTGATTTCGATTTGGCCATGAAACGGTTGGCTTTTTATAAAGATGAAGAAAACCGTGCGAAAGCACGTCTGGCATGTGACTGCGAAGGAGGGCATAAATAATGGCACTTAAAATACCGCGTCATGAAATGCCTTGCCAAGATGCTCAGGAAAGAGCGCATAACTTTAACGAGGTGGCTTTGGGCTACACTAAAGATATGGCTGAGGAAGAAGCAAAACGTTGTTTGCAATGCAAAAAACCTGCTTGTAGAGAGGGTTGTCCGGTTGAAGTTTTAATTCCGGATTTCATTAAAAAGATTGCCGAAGAAGACTTCTTGGAAGCTGCCAAAGTCTTAAAAATAAAGAACTCTTTGCCCGCGGTTTGTGGTCGGGTATGTCCACAAGAAAGTCAGTGTGAGAAAAAGTGTATCGTGGGAATCAAAGGCGAACCGGTAGCGATTGGACGCTTGGAGCGCTTCGCTGCTGATTACGAGCTGGAATTTGGGGTTAATGTAATAGAAAAAGTGGAACCTACTGGTAAACGGGTCGCAATCATTGGAGCTGGTCCGGCAGGGTTAGCTTGTGCAGGAGAATTAGCTAAGGCGGGACATGCCGTGACGATCTTCGAGGCGCTTCATGTGGCTGGTGGCGTGTTGATGTATGGAATTCCTCAGTTCCGTTTACCTAAGGAAATTGTGCAAAAAGAAATTGGCAAACTTAGAAATATGGGTGTAGAGCTTCTTACCAACCAAGTTGTGGGTAAAATAACTTCGGTTGATGAGCTGTTGGAAAACGGGTATGATGCCGTATTCATTGGTACTGGTGCTGGCTTACCTTACTTCATGGGAATTCCAGGAGAAAACTTAAATGGGGTTTATTCCGCCAATGAATTTTTAACCAGAACCAATTTGATGAAAGGGTACAAGTTTCCTGAATTTGCTACTCCGGTTAAAGTTGGTCAACGTGTTGCTGTGCTTGGAGCAGGTAATGTTGCTATGGACAGTGCTCGTACCTCCTTGCGGCTTGGTGCAGAAGATGTTTCAATCATTTATCGGCGTTCGCGTGATGAAATGCCTGCTCGTCATGAAGAAGCTGAACATGCTGAAGAGGAAGGTGTTCAATTCCGCTTGCTGACTAATCCGGTGTCCATTAATGGAGACGAGCGGGGTTGGGTTAAAAGTATGACTTGCTTGCGTTATGAACTAGGTGAACCTGATGCCTCAGGACGTCGTTCCCCGGTACCAATACCGGGTTCGGAATTTGAGATTCCCATGGATACCGTGGTAGTAGCGATCGGCCAAGGACCGAATCCTTTGGTAACGACCTCTACGCCTGGACTTGAGCTGAATAAACGTGGTAACATTGTGGCTGATCCTGAAACCTTGGCTACCTCAAAACCTGGTGTTTTTGCCGGTGGAGATATTGTGACTGGTGCGGCAACGGTTATCTTAGCGATGGGTGCTGGGAAAAAGGCTGCTGCTGGAATTGTTGGGTATTTAAAAGGGAAGTAAATTAGAGGGAGTGAGTTGTTTGGCAGAATTACTCGATGGCAAGGCTATATCTAAAATTTTAAAAGAAGAGATTAAGGTTGGGATTACTCAGTGGAAAGAAAAGGGTGTACAGCCGAAATTGGCTGTTATACTAGTGGGTGACGATCCGGCCTCGGTAGTCTATGCTAAGTCTAAACAAAAAGTGGCAGAGGGCATGGGTATGGCCTTCGAATTATTCACCATGACAGGAGATACCCAAGAAACTGTCGTGCTCGAATTAATAGACCGTTTGAATACCGATCAAGAAGTTCATGGTATTATGATTGAACTTCCCGTGCCCAAACATATTTCTAAAGAAAAAATCATGGCTGCAGTTCGTCCGGATAAAGATGTCGATGGAGTTCACCCCATCAATAGAGGGTACATTCTCAGCGGCGAAGAGGGTCTTTTTCCGGCCACTCCTCTGAGTTGTATTGAACTCATGTTGCGTTCTGGTGTGGAAATTTCTGGAAAACATGTTGTGATTGTTGGTCGTGGGGAGACAGTAGGCAAGCCTTTAGTTTTCTTGATTCTTAAACACAATGCCACGGTGACTATTTGCCATTCCAGAACTAAAGATTTAGGTTCTTTTACACGTCAGGCCGATATTATTGTGGCCGCCGTAGGTAAGGCCAAACTCATTACCAAAGACATGGTGAAACCTGGTGCTGTTGTGGTTGATGCTGGAATTAACGAAACTGCCGATGGGATTTGTGGGGATGTTGATTTTGAGGGAGTTCAAGAGGTAGCCGGAAGAATTTCACCGGTTCCTGGTGGAGTTGGATCCTTGACGACTGCCTTAATTATGCGTAATGTCCTGAAAGGGATTACCTTGCAAGGAGGAGCACGCTAATGGATGAATTTTTACTGGAGGGCATATGGAAATGGAGTACTGCAGAATTTATCGCTCAGTCCGCTAGTGCGGCACCTACTCCTGGAGGTGGTAGTGTTTCTGCTTACGTTGGCGCATTAGGGGCCTCAATGGTTTGTATGGTGGCTAATCTAACCGTGGGTAAAGAAAAATACAAGGATGTTGAACCTCAAGTGCAAGATATTTTGGCACAAGGACAAAACGTCCTGGAAGCCTTAAAAACGGGCTTAACTCAAGATATCGCTGAGTTTTCCAATTTTATGGCTGTCTTAAAACTTCCTAAAGACACAGAGGAACAAAAAGCTAGTCGCACCACTAAGTTGCAAGAGGTTTTGGTGGCGGCCACAGATACACCCTTAGGAATTGCGCAAAATTGTTTTCAAGTTTTAAAGCTGGCCCAAGCTTTAGCACCGATTGGCAATAAAGGAGCCATCAGTGATGTTGGGGTAGCTGCTTACTTAGCTGAAAGTTCACTTAAATCAGCAATGTTTAGTGTGGACATTAATCTTCCCCAAATTAAGAATGCCGATTATCAAGCTAAGGTCACAGCTGAGCGGGAGCGGCTCTTCGAACAAGCTGCTCGGATTTGTCAAGAAACGGTCGCTGTTGTCCAAAGTCGACTTTAGAGTGAACTATTCCGGATAAAATGAATTAAGCATAACAAAACCCCTTCTGTATTATTGTTATACGGAAGGGGTTTATGAGGTATAAGGCAACAAAGGCGCGAGCTGCGAAGCAGCACGCAAATGCGTGATGTTTCCTCTTGGAAATGGAAGCAATTCTATTTTCACTAGTAAGTTATTAACATACAGTAGGAAAATCCTATCAGGTAATACCTAACCAGTAGCCTGTACCTAGTCATTGGAGCCGAAATGGTAACATTAGGTTTAAGCGTAGGGCGGGGAGCAAACGAGCCGAAACGAAAGTGAAGCTGTTGAGCCGCGTAATTATTATCTAAATGAAGAGGTCGATACTGTTCTTGTGGTAGCAGACAACATTATGCAAATCGTCATGGTGAGAGATGCATGACTCTTCCGGGGTCCGAGGGCTTGGCGAGTTTGCTGATAAGTATGTTAATAGAACAGCTGAGGTCCTATAGTGTCTGGGAAACCAGTATGCGAAGTCAAGTAAGGGAACGAGCAAGATGAGCAAATGCACTATAGGAAATCCGACTAACCCATAGTACTGTAGAAATCTGTGAAAGCAGGTGGAGGGAAGGGGTTAGCATGTTGCAGATTCAAGTACAAAACTACGTATTCCGTTGATTTTGATAGTGAAAAATTGATCGAGGGCTGTTGTAGAGAAATACAACAGAGTTTAGCAGTTAGTTCCGCAAAACGAAACTAACCTGACGAGAAAGACTATTGTGGAGATATTGGTTCGAAGTAATACTATTCCACTATTTAAGAAAAACCCACAAAAGTATATGGAGCAAGTGTCACAAATTATAGCTTCTAAAATGAAATTGATGATTGTAGATGGCAGCAAGCACTTTAAGGCATTAGGCAAGGAGATACTATTCGAAAAGGCAGATAGTTTTGCTGATTTTATGGAAAAGGAGAGGTAAAAATTCAAGTTGAAAGTTCCACCCATTTTTGTGTATGATGGAGTTCGAGGTGAAAATTCGTGACGAAAGTCTGGACAGTGGCTGAACTGACTGAGGAAATCGGATTGGTGTTAAGTGAAAGATTGGATTTCCAAAACTGCTGGGTGAGTGGTGAACTCTCCAACTTTAAAAACCATCGTCCTTCAGGGCATTGGTATTTTACGCTCAAAGATGAGCATTCTAATCTCAAAGGGGTCATGTTTCGCACGCGCTCCCAGAAGGTGCCCTTTATGCCAGTTGACGGGATGAAGGTTTTGGTGCGTGGGAATTTACGAATTTATGAGAGGGACGGCAATGTCCAGTTATATGTTGAGGAAATGCAACCGAGTGGTCTGGGCGAACTGTACCTAGCTTTTGAACAATTGAAAAAGCGTTTAGCTGCGGAGGGTTTATTCAATCAAGAGTTTAAGAAGGAAATTCCGCGTTTTCCGCGACGAATAGGGATCGTCACCAGCCAAACCGGTGCAGCTTTGCGAGATATTATTACCGTTTTGCAGAGGCGTCATCCTAAAATGTCGTGGATTCTTGCCCCCGCTGCGGTGCAAGGGGAGTCAGCTCCGCGTGAGGTTGCGGAGGCCATTGCCCGTCTGAATAAACATGGGAATATTGATGTTCTGATTGTGGGACGTGGTGGGGGGGCGCTTGAAGAACTTTGGGCTTTTAATACCGAAGAGGTTGCGCGAGCTATTTTCTTATCGCATATTCCAATCATCTCAGCAGTGGGGCATGAAACAGATATCACGATTGCTGATTTTGTAGCTGATCTGAGAGCGCCTACACCGTCGGCAGCCGCGGAACTCGCCGTACCACTTTGGCGCGAATTGCAGGCTGGTGTGGCTCAACTAGCTCGAAGTTTGGAGTTAAGCATGCGTTCGCAGGTTAATCAGAAACGCCGCTTATTGGAGAGCTTGGCGGGAAGCTCCCCTTTGCAAAATCCTTCTTGGCGATTGGCCAAGTCACGCCAGGAACTCGATGTCTTAGGAACAAAGCTCCAGAGCAATATGACTAGATTTGTAACGGATAAAAATGGTATACTAAAATTATTGGCTGCTAAGCTTAACCTGCTTAGTCCTTTATCAATCCTGGGAAGAGGATATTCCATAACTTATGGACCACAGGGTAATGTATTAAGTTCAACCCAAGATGTATTCATCGAGCAAGAGGTCAAGGTTCGTTTAGCACACGGGAGTATAATTTGCCGAGTTCTTGCAAAGGAGAATTGAGCGATGACTAGAGAGGATAGTTTGACTAGGCAAGCCCCGAATTTTGAAGCAGGTGTCGAACGATTAGAGCAAATTGTGAAGAGTTTGGAACAAAAAGAGATTTCGTTAGAGTCAGCGCTTACCTTATTCCGCGAGGGTATCGAACTTGTCCAGCACTGTACCGGTTTGTTGGACAAGACTGAACGACAAATGGAGTTATTGTTAGAAGATCCAGACGGGCAAATTCGGGTTGAGGCAGCCAGTTTCACAGTGGAAGGATGAGTTTTGTTTAATGTTTGAGACCTTGTATGAAAGCTACCTCCTTATGATTGAAGAATTCTTAGAGAAATTACCTTGGGGTGAAGATACCCTAAGTAAAAGCATGCATTACTCTTTGGTGGGTGGCGGAAAACGAATTCGACCAGTCCTAGCCTTGGCCGCCACGGAATGTGTAGGCGGAAATCCTAGTGAGATTTTGCCGGCGGCAGTTGCCATAGAACTTATCCATACTTACTCTTTAATCCATGATGATTTACCTGCCATGGATAATGATGATTACCGGCGAGGAAAACTAGCCAATCATAAAGTGTTTGGCGAGGGGTATGCGGTATTAGCCGGTGATGCCTTATTAACCTATGCTTTTGAAATACTTTCCTCTAAGTTGCAATTTCCGGCTGAGCTTCAGTTACGCGTCCTGAACGAAGTTGCGTTAGCTGCTGGAAAGATAGGCATGGTCGGAGGGCAAGTTGCTGATTTAGAGGGTGAAGGTAGACCGCTCTCTTTAGCTGATCTTGAGAATATTCATAAGACAAAGACTGGCGCGTTATTAGTTGTTGCTGCTCGTTTGGGAGCAAGCCTATCTGGAGGGAATGAAGGACAAGTTAGTGCATTGACTCGTTATGCTCAAGCCTTAGGGTTAGCCTTTCAAATAAAGGACGATATTTTAGATATCGAAGGTGATAGTAAAGTGCTTGGTAAAGCGATCGGGAGTGATCTGAAGCTTGGTAAAGCTACTTATCCTTCGCTAATGGGGCTTGAAGAAGCAAAGAAATATTTGCACGCCCAAATAGAGAAAGCCCTAGAAGCTCTAAAAACTTTTGGCGAACAGGGTCTATTTCTAAGTCAGTTGGCTGATTATATAGAAAGACGTCAGCGTTGAGGGGTGTGCTATGACGATACTTCCCGGAATCTTACAAAATACAATTCTTATTTCAGCAATGACTGCTTGGTTGGTTGCCCAAGTTATAAAAGTGTTACTTGATTTAGTTCTCCAAAAGAGATTAAATATTGAACTTTTACTAAGTTCTGGAGCTTTTCCCAGTTCGCATGCGGCCATCGTCTGTGCTGTAGCCTTAGGTGTTGGGAAATACTATGGCTGGAACTCTCCGATTTTTGCAGTGGCTGCGGTTTTGGCGATGATCGTTATGTATGACGCTGCAGGGGTCAGGCGGGCAGCCGGAAAACAAGCTGAAGTTTTAAATCAACTTGTGGAGCGCTATTATGTGGGCTCTGATTTTTCACAAAAAAGGCTTAAGGAATTAATAGGGCATACTCCTTTGGAGGTGTTCGGCGGTGCTTTGGTAGGAATTATTGTGGGTTTAGTTATTTAAAACTGGTTTGGTTGAGGAGGACTAGATTTTGTCTGGGAAAAAAAGAAATGGCTGGAAATACTTGCCAGTTATTTTTTTAGGGACATTTATAATTGCCGGAATAGTTAGTCTGGGTTCGGAATTATTAATGAGGAATACTTCTATAATCGTGGCCTGTCTCTTCCTGTTAGTAGTTATAGGGATACATATCTTTTTTGATATTATCGGGATTGCGGCAACAGCAGCTTCAGAGGCTCCGCATCATGCCCGAGCTGCTAATCGAGTATTTGGCGCCCGGCAGGCAGTATTTCTAGTTCGCAATGCCGATCTTGTGGCGAATGTTACGAATGACATAGTTGGGGACGTCACTGGCACGATAAGTGGAGCAATGGCGGCCTCGATTGTACTTGATCTGTTGCGTTATTATCCTACGTTCCAGACCAAAGAGATTTGGTTAACAATTGGCCTGTTAGCCTTGGTGGCTTCCGTGACTGTAACAGGTAAGGCCTTAGGTAAAGCGTTTGCCATTCATGAAGCTAATGAAATTATCGGGCTGGTAGGGGGATTAATGGCAAGCGTGGAAAAGGTCACAGGTCGGAGTTTTACGCAACGGAAAAGACGAGGGGGAAGAAAAAATGGGGCTGCTCGAAGGGATTCATGAGCCCAAGGATTTGCGGGCTTTGAATTTGGAGGAACTAAAAACCCTCGCGCTGGAAATCCGCCAAGAAATGATTAACGTTGTGTCGACTAATGGAGGTCACCTAGCACCGAATTTAGGGGTTGTGGAACTTACCTTGGCCCTACATCGTATTTTTGATAGTCCTAAAGATAAATTGATCTGGGATGTTGGACATCAAACCTATATCCATAAATTAGTCACTGGACGTTTAGCAGAATTTAAAAGTTTGAGGCAATTTAAAGGGCTCTCCGGCTTTCCTAAACGTTCGGAAAGTCCTCATGATTGTTTTGAAACAGGACACTCCAGCACCTCGATTTCGGCAGCAGTTGGCTTTGCCAAAGCCCGAGATTTACTAAAGGAAGATTATCATGTGGTTGCCATCATTGGGGATGGAGCAATGACCGGAGGAATGGCTTATGAGGCCTTGAATCATGCTGGACATAGTGGGACGAATTTGATTGTGGTTTTAAATGATAATGAGATGTCTATTTCCCCAAATGTTGGAGCCTTGTCTTCATATTTAAATCGTTTGCGGACAGACCATCGTTACGATAAACGTAAAGCAGATGTGGAGGAGATTTTAAAACGCATCCCCAAAATTGGCTTTAAGGTAGCTAAAGCTGCAGGAAGGGCCAAAACAGGATTGAAATATCTTTTGGTACCTGGTTTATGGTTTGAAGAACTGGGTTTTACTTATTTAGGACCTTTTGATGGGCATGACCCCCTCCTTTTAGAACAGGTGTTTGAACAGGCGAAACAAAAAAAAGGTCCTGTTTTATTGCATGTAATGACCCGTAAAGGCAAGGGGTATACACCAGCTGAACGGAATCCAGATATCTTTCATGGAGTAGGACCGTTTGATCGTCGCACAGGAGAAGTCGTTAAAAAGTCGTCTCCACCTACTTATACGCAAATATTCGGTCAAACAATTTGCGATATAGCTCTTAAAAATCCTAAAGTAGTGGCAATCACTGCTGCAATGCCCAGTGGAACAGGTCTAAGCCAATTTGCCAAGCAATTTCCGGAGCGTTTTTTTGACGTGGGGATTGCTGAACAACATGCCGTAACTTTTGCTGCTGCCCTAGCTTTTAGCGGGTTTAAACCCGTTGTAGCTATTTATTCTACCTTTTTTCAAAGGGCCTATGACCAAGTCCTTCATGATGTATGTCTTTCTAAGGCTAACGTAGTCTTGGCTCTTGATCGAGCAGGAATTGTAGGAGATGATGGACCTACTCATCACGGGGTTTTTGATATTTCCTTTTTACGGATTATTCCGAACTTAATCTTTATGGCCCCTAAGGATGAAAATGAATTTCGTCAGATGCTATACACAGCGTTTCAGATGGAGGGGCCGGTGGCCATACGTTATCCCAGATCAGTGGGTCAGGGTGTAACAATCGACGAGTTTGTCAAGGAAATTCCCCTTGGCCAAGCAGAACTTCTTCGGGACGGGCAGGATTTAACAATTATTGGTGTGGGTCCGCTTGTGAATACCTGTCTTGCGGCTGCCAAGGAATTAAAACATCGCGGGGTTGAGGCCGCTGTCATAAATTTACGTTATATTAATCCTTTGGATCGAGAACTTATCTTACGGTATGCTAGCTTGACTAAACGGATCATCACAGTAGAAGATAATGTCTTAGCCGGTGGTATGGGAGGAGCGGTGCTGGAACTGCTCGTCGATGAGAGTTTAAGTGATATCGCTGTTGAGCGGTTGGGCTATCCGGGTTTTGTAGAGCAAGGTTCGATTCCTCAATTACATCAAATTTATGGTTTAACGGTTAAAGGAATCCTGGCCGCGGCGGCGAGGCTCGATGCACGAAGCTCGAGGTTCGAAGGTTCGAAGGTTCGTGGGCACAAATAGATGCGCGATAAATGAGCCAATCGCTAGGCGCGATGCTCGAAGCGCAAGGCGCGAAGATAGAAGTCCGTTATTATCGCGCCTCGTGCCTCGAACCTCGCAATTGAAATATTGAAGCTAGAAAATTGAAGTGCGATGCTCGAAGCGCGAGGCGCGAAGATAGAAGTTCGTCACTATCGCGCCTCGCGCCTCGAACATCGAACCTCGAGAATGGGGTTTTTGTGGGTAAAGGTAAAGAAAGGCTTGATCTCTTAATGGTTAAGCAAGGCTTGGCCTTGAGTCGAGAGAAGGCTAAGGCCTTAATCATGGCTGGGGTAGTTTTCACTAAGGACTTACGCTTGGAAAAGCCAGGTCTGGAATTGGATGAAACCACCTTGCTGGAACTTAAGGGTGAGAAACTGGCTTATGTCTCGCGAGGTGGCTTGAAATTAGCTAAAGCTGTAGAGGTTTTCCAGCTAGCTTTTAATGGTCAGGTTATGGCGGATATTGGTTCCTCAACGGGTGGATTTACTGATTGTGCCTTGAAGAATGGAGCTGTCAAGGTTTATGCTATTGACGTAGGCTATGGTCAGTTAGATTGGAGACTACGCACGGATTCTCGCGTAATCTCCATGGAAAGAACGAATGCTCGTTATCTTAATGAAGCTTCTTTACCTGAAAAGGTAGATTGGGTCGTTTCCGATGTGGCCTTTATTTCGATCATTAAAATTTTTCCTGCGATGTGCGCAATTCTGAAAAAGGATGGACAAATAGTAACTCTAATCAAACCACAGTTTGAGGCTGGGCGGGAGAATGTTGGGAAAAAAGGCGTCGTCAAAGATCCCAATGTACATTGTCAGGTTTTATATCGAGTTCTTGAAGGAGCTCAGAGTAACGGTTTCGGGATTAAAGGACTTGACTATTCCCCGATTCGGGGCCCAGAAGGCAACATTGAATATCTAGCTTGGCTTTCATGTGCGGATTTAACGGAGTTATCCATAACGACTACGGTGGAAAATGTCGTGGCGAAAGCCCAGAGGGAGACGAAATAAAGGTATGGAAAAAGTGGGTTTGTGGCTGAATACCAGCAAACAGGAAACCCAACCTTTGGCTACGCAACTTACTCAGTGGTTTAGTACTAAGCATTGGGAAGTTCTTAGTGAATGGGCTGACATTAAGAAAACGGGAATTAGTTTCTTGATTTCACTTGGTGGCGATGGAACCTTACTGGAGGCTGCCAGAGAAGCGGCTCCAATGAGGATCCCCGTATTAGGTGTCAATCTGGGACGTTTAGGTTTTCTTTGCGAAATCGAACGGGACGAAGTTTTTATTTCCTTAGAAAAAGTTCTCCATGGAGAATACCTAGTCGAAGAACGCTTAATGTTAACCGCTGTTCTAAAACGTCCCAACGTTGCTGACTTATCCATAACTGTCCTTAATGACGTGGTCTTTACAAGAGACAGTGATGAGGGAATCATTACAATTCAAGCAAATTTGTCTGGAGAACCATCAGTACGTTACCCTGCTGACGGCTTGATTGTGGCAACTCCAACAGGGTCGACCGCTTATTCATTATCGGCAGGCGGACCTATTGTAAGTCCACAGGTACGAGCCATTCTACTCACTCCCATAGCGGCACATTCCCTTTCATCACGACCAATGGTAGTTTCAGACCGTGAGGAAATTGAAATATTAGTGACTCGTGGTCGAAAATGTAAGGTTACGTTCGATGGACAAAGAACTATAACCTTACTTCCTGAAGAGACGGTGAAAATAGCTGCATCACCGCTCAAAGCCTTATTGATTCGTTTAGGTAGCCGAAGTTTTCCGATGGTTGTTCGAGAAAAGTTGAGGGATCGCTGGCATGATTAGCGAGCTTATGGTGCGAAAAAACGGGGAGGGTTAAAAGTGAAAACCCGTCGACACATGAAAATTCAAGAACTAATAGTTAAAGAAATTATCCATACACAAGAGGACTTAGCAAAAAAATTATTAGAAGCTGGTTTTGTTGTTACGCAAGCTACTGTTTCTCGGGATATTAAGGAATTGGGTCTAATTAAGGTGCCTGGCACCGACGATGAGTATCATTATGCAATTCCCGCAGAACAGCATCCTTCTAATATCCAAGAACGACTAAAACGAATGCTGCGAGAGATTGTTGTATCCGTCGATGACAGTGAAAACCTCGTATTAATTCGAACGATCCCTGGGAACGCCCATGCCCTAGCTTCAATCCTTGATAATAGCAATTGGACGGAAGTCCTTGGTACCGTAGCGGGAGATGATACTATTCTCCTAGTTGTTAAACCAAAAGAAGCTGCTGGTACTGTGTGTGAACGGATCAATGGGTTGCTGGGATAGGAGGTAGAGCTATGCTTGTAGAATTTCAGGTGGTTAATTTTGGACTTATGGAAGAGGTAACTCTCACGTTTTGCAGAGGGCTAACAGTGTTTACTGGGGAAACAGGAGCCGGTAAATCGATGTTGATTGATGCGTTGGGAGTACTTTTAGGTGGACGAGCCAATGTTGATTTTATTCGCCATGGTGTGGAACAAGCCAGTCTGGAAGGGATCTTTACTGACCTAGCTGATACAGTATCAGCTTATCTGGAGAACGAGGGTTATGCTGTAGAAGAAGGGCAACTGTTCCTTTATAGAGAACTTAACTCTTCCGGACGGAATGTATGTAGGGTTCAAGGTCGGAGTGTTCCCTTGAGTACCTATCGTAGGCTTTGTGCCGGGCTTGTAGACATTCACGGTCAAATGGAACATCTTTCACTATTTCGTGCTGAAAATCACCGAGACCTCTTAGATTCCCTAGGCGGTTCCGAACAACAGAAATTAGTAAAACAGGTTAGTTTAGCCGCCCGTACTTATCGAGACATCCTACATCGTGAACGTGAACTCACTCTTTCTTTTGCTGAACAGAAAAAGAGAGAGGAACTGTTGCGTTTTCAAATAGAGGAGATTGACCAGGTTGGCCCAATTTCTGGAGAAGAAGACAGTCTTGATCAGGAAAAACAGCGTTTAAGTAATGCCGAGCGGATTATGAATTTGCTGGCAAGTACTTATGAAGAGCTTTATGACAGTTCCTCAAATAGGCTGGCAGCGTTTGATTTATTAGGACGTTCTCTTAAGGCCAGTCAGGAATTAGCTCGTTTGGATGCAGAGTGTCAGCATTTCGTTGGACAAGCGGAAGCCCTGTATTATTCCTTAGAGGATTTTGCCGAACAAATACGTTCCTATCGAGAAAAGTTTGAATTCGAGCCAGGCAGGCTGGACCAAATTGAGGAACGCCTAGGACAGCTTTATCGACTTCGTAAATATGGAGCAACCTCGGAAGAAGTCTTGACTGTCCAAGAGGAATTGCGCCTTGAACTCCAAAAGATTAGTCATTTGGAACAACAGGCTGATACTTTGACTAAAGAAAAAGAAGCAGCAAAGCAGACTTATCAAAAATTGGCTACGGGCTTAAGCCAAAAACGACAGGAGCAGGCTAGGAGACTAGAGATCGATCTGCTTAAGGAATTAGCGGAACTGGGGTTAGAACAGAGCCAGGTAGAGGTTCGCCTGTGGGAAATTGAAGAGCCTGCTGAGGGTGGAGCAGAAGAAGTGGAATTCTATTTTTCGGCTAATCTTGGTGAACCCCCGAAACCACTAGCTAAGGTAGCCTCAGGTGGCGAAATGTCTCGTCTGATGTTAGCTTTAAAAACTCTACTAGCTCAAGTTGAGCTAGTAGATACCTTTATCTTTGACGAAGTAGACAGCGGAGTGGGTGGACTTACTATTCAGAAAGTAGCTGAGAAACTAGCTAAGATCTCACTTAATAAACAGGTTCTCTGTATCACTCATAACGCCTCGGTAGCTGCCTATGCTGAGGAACATTTTGGGATTATTAAAGAAATTAGTGGTCAAAGAACATTTACCCGAGTTCAACGCTTAGAAGTTGAAGAACGAATTGAGGAATTGTCTAGGATGCTGGGTGGTGGAGCTACGGAAATTACTCTAAAGCATGCTCGAGAGCTTTGGGAGTCGGTTAAAAACAAAAATGATAAATGAATTTTTTGAGAAAATTAGGTACGAAAACGGACCTGATTTTTTTTTATTCCAAATAAACAAAGCTACGGAAATCATGGGATCGATTTTACAGGATGAAACGTGAGTAATTTGGACAATTTAAAGTTAGAATTCGATTAAAAGCCAAAATCCGCTTTAAATAGAGGAGAAGGAAGAAATATGGGGAGAAAAAAAGCGGAGGGTGATAAAGGAATGAAGCTAAGGAGAAATTTTCTTGTTATCAGTCTCCTACTTTGTACTGTCCTTGGTGTAAATCCATTTATCCGACAGCTTATTAATCTTCCCGAGTATTCAGAAAAAACCCAATTAACATTTATCAAGCCAAGTGGTATATTAGCAAAAATAGTTTCGGTAAACTTGACACCCAAAGCTAATTCGGAAATGTCACAGCCTGTAGTAACAGACAATTACTCTAAGGATTTCCAAGTTTCTTACAAGTTGTTTGGGATTTTTCCATTTAAAAGTAGCCAAATTGAAGTTATGCCTTCCATGAAATTATTGCCGGGCGGACAATCAATTGGAGTTACTTTACAAGCTAAAGGTGTGATGATTGTCGGGCAAGCACCTGTTATGACAAAAGCTGGAACTAAAATTTTTCCTGCGAAAGATGCTGGAATTGAAACGGGGGATACAATTTTTAAGATCAATGGACAAGAAGTTCATACAGATCAAGATGTTGCTGATGTTATAAATGAGGCTGGTAAAAATCAAGAGCCAGCTATTCTTCAAATTAAGCATCAAAATCAAACTCTTGAAAAAAAAGTAAAAACAATTTACTGTGAAGAATCGAAACGTTATCGTATTGGTTTATTTGTACGTGATGAAGCTGCCGGAGTAGGTACTTTAACTTTTATTGATTCGATTTCAAATAAATATGGCGCCTTAGGTCATGTTATCAATGATGCTGATACAAATCAACGTATTGAAGTCTCTAATGGAAGAATAACGAGTTCCACTATTTATGGAATTGAAAAAGGAAATCGCGGCCATCCTGGTGAAAAGTTAGGAACTTTTGTTAATGGTTCTCAATTCAATGGAACTATCGATAAGAATAGTTCAGTGGGGATCTTCGGAAAATTTAATGGAAAAATTCCAACAACATTTTTTAAAGAATCAGTTAATGTAGGCTGGGAAAATGAAATTAAAGAAGGTCCGGCCAAAATATATACTGTAATTCATGGAGAACAAGTCGAAGAATTTGAGGTCAAAATTGAACGCATCATGCATAATCGCACAGATAGTAAAAACATGGTTATCCTTGTTACAGACCCCAAGTTAATTGAAAGCACAGGCGGAATAATTCAGGGTATGAGCGGAAGTCCTATAGTTCAAAATGGCAAAATAATTGGAGCTGTCACTCATGTCTTTATCAATGATTCCCGCAGAGGTTATGGAGTATTCATCCAAAACATGCTCAAAGAGTCTGGGATATTGGAAAAGAAAGAAGCTGCTTAAGAAGAAATTCGAGGGAAAGATAATGAGAGTCTTTCCCTTTTTTGTTATTGAAAATATTCTCTACAACAAGAAGGAAATAATAGAACAATTGTCGAATCAATACTGGTATTGCAAATAGGGAGGCAAAGATCCAAGATGCAGACACCTATCAGAGTGTTATTGGTTGATGATAATCATGAATTTATTGAAGTTTTGAAAGAATATATCCAGAGCCAAGATGATATGAGCATTGTTGGGGTGGCTTACCATGGTAATGAAGCGTTAGAGCTGATCTATCGCGAAGCACCTGATGTTGTAGTACTCGACATAATCATGCCTCACCTTGATGGTTTAGGAGTATTAGAGAAGCTTCAAAATGAAGTAAAAAAACCACGTGTTATTATTTTATCAGCCTTTGGTCAAGAGTCGATGACTCAGAGGGCCGTAAATTTAGGAGCGGATTATTATATCTTAAAACCCTTTGATCTCGAGACGTTAGCGAAACGAATTCGCCAATTATATAGTGAAGATGGGTTTATGGGTAGCAACGTCACGACGGCTGGGGGAGGATTTTCTAACAATATTTCAAATTCAGTAATTAATTATGTCCAACCCACTGTTTCTATAAAATCATTGGAAGTGGAAGTAACTCGAATGATTCACCAAATGGGTGTTCCAGCTCATGTTAAAGGTTATCAATATTTACGCGATGCCATAGTTAATGTCATCAAAGACATTTCACTCTTGGGAGGAGTAACCAAAGAACTTTATCCCATGATTGCCATTAAATATGAAACTACACCTAGCCGCGTTGAACGAGCCATTCGGCATGCCATTGAATTGGCGTGGGATCGTGGAAACATTGACTTTATGAATAAGTTTTTTGGCTATACGATTAATGTCGAACGTGGCAAACCTACAAATTCGGAATTCATTGCGATGGTCGCCGATAAACTGAGGATGGGGTAGAGTAAAACCTATAGACTGTAGCTATTTGAAGTGAGTAATCATTTGTTCTAAAAGCACCTTTTTGAACCTATTTTGGGGAAGATGGAGGTGCTTTTTGTTGTTACTTGTGGGAATTAATTTATTCATTTATACCATGAATAGTAGTATAAACTTTGTAAGCAATTATCACTACAAAAATCATACAAATAATAATAAAGATAATTAAAAATAGCCATTTAAATACCGTTAAAATTTGAGCCCAGAAAGAAATATCTTCAAATGTTGTCGTTGAGTATTCCTCAGCCTGTTCTCGCTCGGCACTTTCACTTGCTCTGCGGATTTCATCGTACTGTTTGCGTTTTAACTGATCACTTAAGATACTATAAGCTTCGGTAATTTCAACAAATCTTTTGTGGGCATCATTTTGAGAACATATATCTGGATGCCAAATTTTCATGAGTGTTCGGTAAGCTATCTTTATTTCATTAATCGAAACATCTTCATGAATTCCAAGGATTAAGTAGTAATCTTTCACTGAGTCACCCCCAAGGTTAACGCTAAGCTGAAAAAAGTTAATTCTTCCGACGTCATAGTGATTTAAAATTAAGTATCCTTAACTTATATTATTTCTATAAAAATAATAAAGATCCTGCCTGTTGAGGATTTTTATCTAACAGTTTTAGAATTACCGGATAATCAATGCGTTATTAGTGCGAATTACGCCAAAGAATTAAATTGTGGTATTGCAAATTCTGTGAAAAAGTAAAAGCATTAGAATTTAAATAATAAAAAAGAGACGACAAACCTCTAAATAAGAAGTTCAAGTCTCTTTTATTGGCATCATTGGGTGAAGCTAGTTCGCCTGACTTTTAAAGAACAGGCATCAGTATCAATAAGTACAATGCCCAACCAACTACAGCGAACAATAAACTAAATTTGCGTCTATAAGGACCTATTTTGCCACCTATATCTATCCAAAAGATGAATGTTGCAGTGATGATTAGTGTAATGCTCATGACTAATAAAAAACCTAATAGAATAACTAAGGCATTGCCAGTCATTATTTACCCCTCCAGTCAAATCTTTTTTTCAGTATAGATCTACTATTTCTAATAGTCAATATAATATTCAGAAAATTCAATAAATAATTTTTCACAAAGTTTTAATTACAATTATTTAAATATGCTAACTATATAATTTTCCAATCAAATATGGTATATTCTGAATTATTAAAATATAATCTGAAAAGGATCTATTTTATATGCAAATTCAGCAATTAAGTCTTATGTCTCTGTATTTCGTTTATGGACTTTCCTTTTACAGCATGGGAATCGCCATAGCTTTTCAGTACCGAAGCTATAGCAACTTTCGTTTAGCTAGTAGCCTACAACTATTAGCAGTTTTTGGAGTGCTCCATGGTCTAGCTGCTTGGGGAAGCGTTTTCATCCCTATAATGGCATCGAATTTTGATATTTCTTTGACTTGGGATGCAGTCATTCTACAACGTTATTTACAAGCTATCTCCTTATTTTTTCTGTTTCTTTTTGGAATTAAATTAATTTTTGATACCAAAATCAAGAGTTACTGGTTGTTCATCTTGCCAATCATAGCTTTGGGCAGTTGCTTGATTCAATTAACTTTCTTTATTCCTTTGCTTGGCACAACTGAATTACCACATTGGCTCCTAATTAGTGAAAGTTGGATCCGCCTTTTACTTGCTTTACCCGCTGGAGCTTTTACTGCATATGGCCTAGCTTTGCAGATTGAAGAAGCAAAAATGATTAAGGATAAAATAGTGATGCGTAACTTGTGGTTAGCAACGGCATCATTTGGACTCTTTGCCTTGTTTAGCGGAACAAGTTTATCCCAGGAAAATGCTTGGTTAATCAGAGTGATTAATATACAAACTTTTCACCAGTACATTGGTCTGCCGATTGAAGTTTTCCGTACGATTTCAGCTTTACTGGCTACTGTATCAATTACTCGTACCTTGACAATATTCGATTTGGAAACTCAGAGGCAAATTAATGAGAACAGTCGCTGGGAAGCAGTTTATTGGGAAAGAGAACGTTTTGCGCGCGACCTACATGATGATGTAATTCAATCCATCTATGGGGTTGGAATTGAGTTACAAACTACAGTCTCTTTGATTACCCGTGATCAGGAAAGTGCTGTAAATAGAGTTAAATCAATTGTGAAGCGACTAAACGAGGTGATCAAAGGTCTGCGCTTGTATATACAAGGTTTAGAGATGCCAGACAATGAGCAAGGATTACAAGCGTTGTTGGTCGAGACAATTGACCAAGTTAGGGAACAGACAGGCCTGGAAATAGAATTAAATTTTGAATTAGATTGGAATGCTCTTAAACTGCAGGTTGATGGGGTAGGTGGCAGGGAGAGGCAGCTTAGACAAATCGTACGGGAAGCATTGACTAATGTGGTTCAGCATGCGGGTGCCTCTAAGGCGGATGTGGATATTAAGTTAGATGGGAACAGCATAATGCTTGTGGTTAAAGATGATGGTCGGGGGATAGGTGACAATATTGAATTTCGAGACGAACAAGCCCGCAAACACATGGGAATACAAAACATGCGGGCAAGAGCTAGGTTGTTAGGCGGTACCATGGAGTTGTTTTCGCAAAAGGGAAAAGGGACTAAACTGGAAATCAAAATCCCAATAGTCTATGAAATAAATTCCTAACTATTTTCGCTGTGGGATGAAGTCGTTTCAGATATATCGAGTATTCTTTTAAGCGAGGAGAAAGAGGGCGAAAAGTATGGAGAAAATAAAGGTATTGGTAGCTGATGATCATGAAATAGTTAGGTTAGGTCTAATATCTCTTTTGGAACAATATTCTGATTTAGAAGCTGTGGGCGGAGGAGCCATTTGTTCAACTGAGGTTTTGTCAAAAACGGAGCAATATAGTCCTGATGTAATAATTATGGATGTTCGACTAAAAGGGAGCAGTGGGATTGATGCTTGCCGTGAAGTTTGTTCCCGTTTTCCCCAAGTTAAAGTGATCATGCTTACATCGTATGGTGATGAGGAGATCATCATGGAGTCTATATTTGCAGGCGCAAAAGGTTTTATCCTAAAAGAGGTTGGCAATGATGAGTTAATACGTGCAGTAAAAACTGTCTACAAAGGGGAGTCCCTCTTGGATCCGGTTATTACCAATAAATTATTGGCCCTGATGAGGAGCAATATGAAAAACTCAGACGATGCTTTTGAAAACCTAACCGATCAGGAGAAGAAAATACTTATTTGTATCGTAGAAGGGAAAACGAACCGCGAGATTGCGGAAAAAATATTTCTAAGTGAGAAGACTGTACGTAATTATGTGAGCAGTATTTTGGGAAAACTACATTTGTCCAATCGAACAGAGGCGGCCGCTTTTGCCTCTAAGAAAAATATAATCTTTGAGGTGTAAATCACTGGGCTAATTAATATTCATGGACCTCATAGTTTAAACCGTAGCCTTTAAACGCCAAGGACATAATTGTCTAGGCGTTTTTTAGGGTTATATGTCCCTGTCATCATAATTAGTTTTAGGGAATCTTGACACCTGCCTGTAATCCGTCGTTTTTAGTATAATTTAATTGTTGTAGTGCACATGAACTTGTAGCTATAGTTCTAAGAAAAAAAGTCAGAATAGTTTGAAATTATGGATATTCTATGATTTGTCATGGTAACTACTCACAGAACAAAAAGGGGTTGGAAGTGTGCAAGAAGAAATTGATCAAATAACAGAACAA
This sequence comes from Desulfitobacteriaceae bacterium, assembly GCA_049302575.1. Lineage (GTDB taxonomy): Bacteria > Bacillota > Desulfitobacteriia > Desulfitobacteriales > Desulfitobacteriaceae > JBAQMG01. The sequence goes on from JBAQMG010000128.1 coordinate 38,936, forward strand.
AAATCTCGTTTTTCAGCCAGTTTCAGAGCATCTGTTTTGATAATTTTAATAGTCATAAGTTTCATTGTCGCTAAACAGTTTGCTAAACCCAAATCCTTCGGCGAATTCGGTTTTTATCGGGGTGATAATGTCGCTGAATGGATCGCGATGGATCAAAACTATGCGCCCCCGGGAAATAAGACTTGCAGCAAATGTCATGACAAGATAGTTCAATTAATATCTCAAGGCGAGCATAGTAAATTAGATTGCCAATCCTGTCATGGTTCGTTAATGGCACATGTACTTAAACCCAATGTACCGCTCCCCAAGGTACTTGGAAACGCAGAGCTGTGTGGAACTTGCCATAGGGAAATAGTTGGCAGAACTAAGGAGCAGATTGCTACAGTTAAGGTGGGTGAACATAGCGGAGGTCTTGATTGCGTCAGATGTCATGATTCACATCAGCCGTTACCGGTGAAAGGAGGATGAACAAATTGAAGCTAAAATTTACTCGCCGGGATTTCGTAATCTCTACTGCAAAGGTTATGGCAGTTGGGCTTCTGTCTCCAGCAGGCGCTTTAGCTGCGACAAAACTTGCTTCCGCCGAGGATTCTTCGCAGCTTAATCCTACCCTTAAACAATGGGCAGGAAAAGAGTGGACTTTTGTGGTAGATACCGCAAAATGCATTGGCTGTGCCAGTTGTGTTAAGGCCTGTAAAAAGGAAAATAGCGTTCCAATGGACAAAGAGGTCTACAGAACCTGGGTCGAACGCTATCTTGTAGATAAGGACGGAGAGGTAAGGATTGATTCACCGAGAGGGGGGGTGGATTTTCAGCAACAAGTCATCAAACCAGAAAAACAGTTTTTTGTTCCAAAGCTTTGCAACCAGTGCCAACATGCTCCGTGTATCCAGGTATGCCCGGTTGGAGCAACCTACAGGACCGGAGACGGGGTTGTATTAGTGGATAGGAAAAGGTGTATCGGTTGCGGCTACTGTATTCAGGCTTGTCCTTACAGCGCTCGCTTTCTACACCCTGTTCTAAATGTCGCTGACAAATGTACTTGGTGCTACCATAGAATTTCCAATGGTATGCTCCCTGCCTGCGTTCAGGTGTGCCCTATGGGAGCAAGAAAGTTTGGCAACCTGAAAGATCCTGCTAGTGAGGTTGTAACCTTAAAGAAAAAATCGCGAATGAGGGTAGTAAAGCTAGATCTGGGTACAAAACCCAATGTATTCTACATTGATCTTGACGAGGTGGTGAAATAAATGTCTGGATATGTATTTCCAAATGAAATAGAAGTACACTGGAGATTATTTATTGTACTCTACCCTTATATTACTGGATTAGTTGCTGGCGCGTTTATAGTTTCTTCTCTTTATCACGTATTTGGCAGATCGGAGTTAAAACCACTAGCTAGATTTTCCTTGCTAACAGCACTTGCCTTTTTGTTCTGTGCACCTTTGCCTTTAATATCCCATCTCGGGCAACCCCTCAGAGCTCTGAATATTATGATGACGCCTCATCTCACCTCAGCTATGGCTGGCTTCGGCTTTATCTACTCTTTTTATTTGATTCTATGTTTATTAGAAACTTGGTTTCTTTTTCGTGAGGATATAGTGAAGTTTGCTGCCACCAGTAAAGGCTTTGCTAAGCTGTTTTACACTATTCTGACCTTGGGCGCTAAAGATATTTCGCCTGAGGCTTTAGACAAAGATCATAAAATTGTTACAGTCCTAGCTACAATTGGCATTCCATCTGCTTGCTTTCTGCACGGTTATGTAGGATTCATTTTTGGCTCCATTAAGGCTAATGTCTGGTGGAGTACACCCCTCATGCCAATAATCTTTCTCTTGTCTGCCACTGTTTCTGGTGTTGCCCTTCTGATCGTCCTTTATCGGGCGGTAACCTGGCTTCGGAGGCAAAAGCTAGAGTTGCCTTGTCTCATGTCTCTAAACTCCTATTTGTGGATTTTCCTCCTATTAGCCACTATTCTTGAACTGCTTGAAATCTTGCAGATGGGCTATGAAGGCAAAGAAGAGTGGCCGATGATCCAAGGTTTAATAACGAATCATATCAGCCTAAGTTATTTGGTAATCCAAATGGGCTTCGGGGTTCTAATACCGTTAATACTTCTGCCTATTGGTCGTTCTAAGAGCCTTTCAGTGAAAAAAAAGCAAAGACTAACTACTATTTCTGGTGCTCTTGTCCTCGTCGGTGTTTTAGCTATGCGCTTTAATGTGGTGATTGGAGGACAGTTAATTTCTAAGAGCATGGCTGGATATACCGCTTATGATTGGACTCTATTTAGTCATGAGGGCATCATATCGGCTATGATTCTTATGCTTTTACCTTTAATAGTTCTGACTGTAATAGTACGGGTGTTGCCACCTTGGTTTGGGGAAGTGAAAGTGCCGAAAAAGAATGCAGAGGTTGTTCCTCCGATTAATCTGAAATTACAGCCTAAAGTAGGAGTAAAGTAACTTTAGGTAATATAGGTCAATTATGATAAATTGTACAAGTTCGTAAATTTAAGGCGCTATAAAAGGAGGTATCAAACTATAGTGAAGCTAACAAATGAATTGGTATTGATGTTAATTAATATAGGAACAACAGGTGTAGCAGGCTTTCTACTTGTTTTGTATTTGTTTTTATACAGTTTACAAATCAAAAGGATTTGGCGATGGCTAGGGGGGGTGAGCTGTGGAGTTGTTTCAGGTACTATATTTGCTTTTGTAGCGTTGTTTATCGATTGGCCCTAAACGGCAATTTTTAGATAGGAAAATAAACTATAGATTATAGATTATAGATTATAGGAGGTGAGGAGTTTGCATAAACATTGGATAAAGGTGCTTGTTGTTCTAGGTATTTTATTGATAGTGTTCCTCCTGACAGCACGCTATTATGTTGCAGTTGCCAAAAATGCCAAACCAACAGCTACACAAACTAAGGCATCTCAAGCATTAAGTGATTCAAATGAATGTACCCAGTGTCACGAAATGAAACCGGAAGTGCTGACTTGGCAGATTAGTGCCCATGACAAATTTGCTTGCACAGTCTGTCACGTCAATAAAAAGGCATCAGATTATGTAGGGAAACACCAAAGTCAAGCATTTACTTTTCCTATAAAATCAAATGAACCTATCCCTAATTCTGTCTGTCTCCAGTGTCACTCATCAAATCGCGTGACTTCTCCGTCGGGTGACTTAAAAATCCCTCATGATAAGCACCTTAATGCTGGACTTTTGTGTGTAACTTGCCATTTCGGTGTGGTACACGGAAAAATTGCTGAACGAGATTTATCGGGAGTTGTGGATGTTAATAACTTTGATGTCTGGACTCCAGACGTTGCCAAAAAAGTAGCTACTTCAGCCTATATCAGACCCAGTATGTGGACGTGCATCGATTGCCATAAAAAAGCGAACGTTACACGGCAATGTGGCGCTTGTCATACAACAATACCGACCTTGCCCTCACACGACAAGGCGAATTGGAAATCTGATCATGGAATAATTGCCAGACAAGATATCGGAGTATGCATTAATTGTCATGCCACACCAGATCAACCAAATTTCGTCTCGCCGAGCACAGGGGACAAAGCCGCTGATTTTGCACGTGCTCAGGTATTTTGCTATTCGTGTCATCTCCAAAGACCGCAAATGCATGAAAAGTCTATGATTCCGATTCATCCGAAGTTAATTGTAAAGCGGGGAGGCACCTCAAGTTGCCTAACCTGTCATGACGCTAATCAGCCCAAGCCGGAAGAAAAAGTGGTAAAATTCTATTGTAATCAGTGTCACTGGGATAAAATTGAGGATTCTGTAGCGAAGCCAAAGGAGTAAGGCTGATCTCGAGATCAGGATCAATCAAAGACGCTTTAAAGGAAGCTAGTTAAGATGTTCGCAGGATCATCTTAGCTAGCTTTTTGGCATATTAGAAAATGCTATATCAAGGAAGGGGTAGTGTTCACTATCAGAGCTCCTATTAGGCCAAGCGGCTCCACGGATGAATGAAAATGGATCAAAAATATATATTAGCAGGATTTTGCAGCCTGTGAAACGAAATTAAATGAATTAGACATTAAGTTATGAGTTTTAACTTTATGGTTAAAATAGTCAAATAATACGGGTAAAGAAAGATAGGAGGGGAACATGGTAAAGAAAGATTTTCGTGAGGAATGCCTTGGTCAAGAATTAATATTTGAGGGGCGAATGATTAGTTTACAAAGGGATACAGTTTCTCTGCCCAACGGTCAGCAAACTACACGTGAGATCATTAAGCATCCTGGGGCGGTGGCTGTTGTGGCCATTAAAGATGGCGGAATGTTTTTAGTAAGACAATATCGCTATGCTATCAAAAGTGATTTGCTGGAGATTCCAGCTGGAAAGCTCGATGCAGGTGAAGTACCTATCGACTCTGCCCAGCGTGAATTGAGAGAAGAGACGGGTTATCGTGGAGATTTGACTCATTTGGGAACCTTTTATTCAACACCGGGGTTCTCGGATGAAACTATGCATCTTTTTTTGGCTACTAATTTAGTATGGGATCCGCTAAGCCAGGATGAAGATGAATTCTTGGAAGTCGAAGTTATTCCTTGGCAACAAGCGCTTGAAATGGCTGAAAATGGTGAATTTCAAGATGCAAAGACAGTTCTCGGGATACTCCTGGTTCAGGGTAGACTCGGTTGATTTTGAGGCAGATGGTGGCAGGATTTTTGGTAGCGTTGTGGACATACATTCCCACCCACTGGAATAGATTTCTAAGGGATCTTTTCATGGGGGGAATGGGATAATGTGGAGAAGTCTCTGGGACCATGTTCGTCAATATTGGCTGATTTATTTAACCCTTGCCAGTGTTTATATAGTAGGCGTAGTTTTTGGAACAGTTGGGGTTGGGGCTTTAGGAAGTACTGAAAGTACACAATTAGGCAAGTTTTTGGATTCACTACTTTCTAGTCAACCCAAAGCACCAGATCTGCAATTTCTTCAGCTTCTAGCAAGGGATACTTTTGTGATGATGGCAGCTATTTGGATTCTTGGTTTAACTGTCATTGGTACCCCTTTAATCTACTTTATAGTTTTTACGCGCGGTTTCATTTTAGGTTTTACAGTCAGTTTTTTCATTCAACTTAAAGGATTATTTGGTCTAGGTTTAGTTTTGACGACTGTGCTCCTTCCTTCTTTGCTGGCAATACCACTTTTGCTTCTAGGAGCGGGAACTGCAACCATTTTCTCGTTTCTCCTTTTAAGAGGACGTACCAATGGGGAGTCATTACGTAGAGAATTCGTTTATTATACCGCTGCGGCGACTTTAGTTACTTTAGGTGCCGTTCTAGTCGGAGTAACCCAGGGATATTTTTCTTTGTTAGGGGCACATTTATTTAAACTCTGAAATTTGGTTCACTACAAGTGTAACATTCTGAAGATGGGGGCTTAAAGCATCATGATTATTGGAGTACCAAAAGAGATTAAAAATAATGAAAACCGTGTCGCTATTACACCAGCTGGAGCACACGATTTTGTACAGGCGGGACACCAAGTTATTATTGAAAAGTCTGCTGGAGTTTCTAGTGGGATTCTCGATACAGAGTATATCGATGCTGGGGCACAGATCTTGGAAACAGTGGCAGAGGTCTGGGGCGCGGATATGATTATTAAAGTTAAAGAGCCTTTAGCGGCAGAATATAATTTCTTCAAAGAAGGGCAGATCCTCTTTACTTATCTGCATTTAGCAAGAGAGCTGGAATTAACAAAAGCCTTAATGGAAAAGAAAGTTGTCGGTATTGCTTATGAGACGATCCAACTGGACAATGGTTCTTTACCCTTGCTTGTTCCGATGAGCGAGGTCGCCGGACGGATGGCAGTGCAAATTGGAGCACATTTTTTAGAAAAAATGTTTGGTGGCAAGGGGGTTCTATTGGGTGGGGTACCAGGGGTGCTCCCGGCGAAGGTAACTATTATCGGTGGCGGTATTGTAGGGACCAATGCTGCTAAGCTGGCCTTAGGTATGGGAGCAGAGGTTACAATTATTGAGAAAAATGCCCAAAGATTACGTGAACTTGATGACCTTTTTGGTGGTCATGTCAAAACACTTATGTCTAATACTTATAATATTGCGGCGAGTGTGGCTCAAGCTGATCTTTTGATTGGAGCAGTTTTAATTCCAGGGGCCCGAGCACCACACTTAGTTAAAGAAGAAATGGTTAAAGGTATGATTCCAGGAAGTGTCATTGTTGATGTTGCGATCGACCAAGGCGGAAGTATTGAAACGATCGATAGGGTAACGACCCACAGTGATCCAACGTTTGAAAAATATGGAGTCATCCATTACAGTGTAGCTAATATACCAGGCGCTGTTGCCCGTACTTCAACCTTTGCACTTACAAATGTGACTTTAGGATATGGTTTAGAAATAGCCAATAAAGGCTATTTAAGGGCAATTCAAGAAAATCGCGCCCTTCGTAAAGGTATGAATGTTGTCAATGGGAAGTTAACCTATAAGGCTGTGGCCCAGTCTCTAAATATTGCCTATACTTCACTGGAAGAAGCACTACTTTAGACTAAGGCATAATGCATAATGCACAATTATGAATTAATTGTAATGCAATCTCCAACCTAGATCTAATCTCGAACCTAGCCTCTAACTTCTGACTTCTGAATATCATGCATACGTTTAAGTATGGGGGTGGGCATATGCGAAGGAAAAATTGGTGGGTAATTTTTCAATACATAGGGCGCGTTTTGATACTGTTAGTGTTATTAACTTTACTTATACCTAAATTGGCAGCCGTTTGCAATATTTGGATTTCTTCAATCATCCGAGATGAACAAAGACCGAATGGAAATCCAATGCGAGTTGAAATTCCACCTTGGAAAGACAGGTTTGTTGTACGTATTATCAACGACGGGGAGAAGGAATACTAAAGCTTTAAAATAATCGCAGGGAAAATTCCCCTTGGTGTAGAATATTATACGAGGCGCGATGCTCGAAGGTTGTATCTCGGTGCGCGATGCACGAGGTACGAGATACGAACACTCGTCGTCCTCTCGAACCTCGAACTTCGCCGTGGGGGGTATGGTTATGATTTTCGCAAATAATCTTGAGATAAGTCGGTATCTAACTTATCTCAAAGTGGAACGGGGACTAGCTGAAAATACTTGTCAAGCTTATGATCGAGATTTGCGATTTCTTAGGCTTTTTCTCGCTGAGCGTGAAAAGAATCTCCTAAATTGTGAGGCAAATGATCTTTTTTTATTTGTTCTATATTTAAAAGAACAGGGAAAGGCGGCTCGAAGTATAGCCCGTAATACAGCATCCATAAAGGGTTTGTTCGATTTTCTAGTGGTTGAAGGGTATAGAAAAGACGATCCCACCGGATATTTGACACACCCACGTTTGGGTCAAGCTCTACCTAAAGTTTTATCTGAACCGACGATGGACAAACTATTAGATAACTCCGAAGACCAATCAGACCTCAAAATTAGGAATCGGGCTATTATTGAAGTTTTGTATAGTTGTGGCTTAAGGGTCTCGGAACTGCTCGGCTTGCGTTTAACAGATATCTCTTTAGATGCTGGGTATGTTCGCTGTATAGGTAAAGGGAGTAAAGAGCGAATTGTTCCGTTAGGAGAGCTGGCCATCCAAGCTGTGAGAGACTATTTAAAGGGCCCCCAGCAACGCTTAGCCGGAAAAAAACCTTCAGATGTCCTTTTCTTAAACTCGCGGGGGCATCAAATGACAAGGCAAGGATATTGGCAAATTCTTAAACAATGGGCTCGTGAACATGGTGTAAAACAGAATATTTCCCCTCATATATTACGACATTCTTTTGCAACTCATTTATTAGACCATGGAGCAGATTTGCGTTCTGTACAAGAATTGCTGGGACATTCAGATATTTCTACGACTCAAATTTATACCCATTTGACTCGAAATAGAATCCTAGACGTATTTAATAAGGCCCATCCCCGTGCGAAATAGGAGGAAACGAGAAGGCTAATCGACAGTATTCAGTGCTATATTCATCATGTTCAAGAAGGTTTTTTCTCTATCCGCCGCAGACGATGATTCGTGAGTTATTAAATTGTCACTGACAGTCAGTATCGATAAAGCATTTACCTTGTATTTTGCCGCCAAGGTATATAAACCTGAGGTTTCCATTTCAACAGCTAGCACGCCAAATTTAGCCCACAATTTCCAGGCGTCAGGCTCATCGTCATAGAAGGTATCCGAGCTTAATATACTTCCTACGCTGATTGGAAGCTTGGCTTGGACTGCAAGGTTATACGCCTTGAGTAGAAGCTTAAAACTTGCAGTAGGCGCAAAATCCAGATTGTTAAATCTTATTTTGTTGATGTTAGAATCTGTGGAGGCACTCATCGCAAGAATGACATCTTTAAGATGAATACCCTCTTGCATAGAACCGCAAGTTCCTATTCTGATCAAGTTTTTTACGCCATATTCCGTGATTAGTTCATTAACATAAATTGAGATTGAAGGAATACCCATGCCAGTGCCTTGAACTGAAAGCTTCTTTCCTTTGTAGGTGCCTGTAAATCCGTACATCCCCCTAATTTCATTGTAACAAGTCATATTTTCGAGAAAGTTTTCGGCGACAAACTTTGCTCTTAAAGGATCTCCGGGCAGTAGAATCGTTTCGGCAATAGCTCCTTTTTTAGCACTAATATGTAGACTCATATTAAAACCCCTTTCTTGCACGTATAGTTTAATACAAATGGTATCATTTTTAGGACGCCTTGTCATGTATATACTCGATAAAGAAAACTTGGCTGACGCCAAGCTTTAGCGAAGGAGACCGCCTTAGTTGCACCTATGCATCCATAAACTTACACTTTCTGATCTGCCGAAAAAGATTTGTAGTTTAATATCTTACCATACTACTGTCCGGTGTCACCTTTGAGCCTTATTGATCTCAAAGAAACATAAGATTATTTTCGCCAGCCATATAGTTGTTAACGTATATATGAGATGGAGGAAATTAGATTATAAAACTACAGAAAGTAATGCTTAAAACTATACTCCATCGCAGCTTGTATTTGCCGTAATTATAAACTTGTAGAGGGGAGAAGTGGTTTATTTGAGAATGGTAGATGTTATTCAAAAGAAAAAACGTGGTGAGGATTTAACTGAAAATGAAATCAACTTTATTGTGCAAGGATATGTAAATGAGGAAATTCCCGACTACCAGATGTCAGCATTTTTAATGGCTGTTTACTTTAAAGGTATGAATAAAAAGGAAATTGCTGACCTTACGTTAGCATTTGTAAATTCTGGAGATCAAAATGATTTATCAGCCATTCATGGGATTAAGGTTGACAAACATTCTTCTGGGGGAGTAGGAGATAAACTTAGTCTCGTCATTATCCCACTTGTTGCATCTGTAGGAGTACCCGTGGCAAAAATGTCTGGTAGAGGGTTAGGACATACTGGTGGTACAATTGACAAGTTGGAATCAATCGAAGGTTTCAAAACAGAATTAGATAGAAAAGAGTTTATTAACAATGTTAACACTTATAAAATGGCTATTGTCGGGCAGAGTGTTAATTTAACCCCGGCAGATAAGAAAATCTATGCACTCAGAGATGTGACAGCAACAGTGGATAGTATACCTTTAATTGCGAGTAGTATTATGAGTAAAAAAATAGCCTCTGGTGCTGACTTTATAGTACTCGATGTCAAAGTAGGTTCTGGTGCATTTATGAAATCAGTTGACCAAGCAATTGAATTAGCTAGAACTATGGTTGAAATAGGAAAATCGTTAAATAGAAAAACAATTGCTGTAGTAACAGATATGAGTCAACCACTTGGACATGAAGTGGGAAATGCAAATGAAGTTAAAGAGGCAATTGAAATACTGAAGGGAAATGGAACTGAGGATGAAACAACGATAGCTTTAACCCTAGCATCTTACATGACTGTTTTAGGAGAGGCTTTTAAAGATTTTGATACAGCGTACGATGAACTTAGTCGGATAATTAAATCTGGTATAGCCTTTGAAAAGTTTAAGGAGTTAGTACGAATTCAAGGAGGAAATCCGGAAGTTGTTGACAATCCCAAACTGCTTCCACAAAGTAAATACCACATTGGGGTTAAATCTTCAGAGAACGGGTATGTTTCGGCTATTGATGCTGAAAGAATAGGAATTACTGCCATGTTACTAGGTGCTGGAAGAAAAAAGAAAGAGGATAGAATAGATTTCTCAGCAGGAGTTACTATGGCGAAAAAGGTTGGAGATAAAGTTAATCTAGGTGATGTTCTTTGTATTCTGCACACTAATCTTGAAGATCAGCAAGAAGCTAGTGAAATATCCAAAATGGCATATTCTTTTAGTGATATGAAGCCGAAACCTAGTAAGTACATTTACGAAGTAATACAATGAATCTAGTCTAGTTTTACCTTGACCGGCGTATGAATTCATTAAAATCATACCTACGGGGAGGTGCCTCTTATGGTTCGGGAGAAGAAAATTTGCTTAGCCGAGGAAATGACGACTGCTGATCGCTATGCTGTTTTAGGAAACGTTGAAAAGTTTTCCAAGCATAAACATGCTTGGAAAGTTTGGCGGGTTTTAAAAGAATTTAATTGTACCGTTTATCCCGTTGCCCAGAATCTAGCCCGTATAGAAGGTAACAAAGTCTACCCAGACTTGTTATCCTTACGGGATAAGGTAGATGTGGTTATTCCATGTTTACCTCCTGAACAACTTAGCACACTACTCCCTGAAACCCTAGCTGCCGGAGCCGAAAAAATTTGGTTTCAGACCCAAACCTGGACGACAGAGTTTCATGACCTATGTCAGAGTGCAGGGATTATAGATATCCAAGGGTGTGTTTTGTTACATAAAAACTATAGTCTTCCTTTTGGTTATATGAATCCTTGTTATTGGCACGGATTACGCAGTGTAAAAGTACCAGGAAGAAAAAGGTTATAGAAAAAGTGGTAGAAGACTTAAAAATCTTCTACCACTTTTTCGCTTTTCTTTGGCATATTAGAAAGTTAGGAGTTTGTGGGTGCATAAGTGCAACTAAAGCTTGCGCCAAAGGCTTGGTGCAAGCCGAGTTTTCTTTATACCATAGATCTATGAAACTTTGCGTTCCTCAACACCAAGAGCTTTAAGAATAATCTCCATTGGACAAAAACCAGTTAATGAAGAAATCATCAACATAACTCCAACTAGTCCAGTGAAAAATAGCCAGTAGAGACTGAAAAAATGGGCTAAAAGTGTACTTCCTAAAACAAAGAATCCAGCAATCAATCGAATAAGAGAACCTTTACCATTGATACAATACAAAGTAACCCCCCCTTTTTTTAGTACTTCGACAATTTTAACCAAGTGTCAGAAGAAGTATCCCACTTCTATAATTAGGAGCTTAATTCGCCGTGTCCTAATCCATATCCTTCAATTGAATGTTATAGGGGTGTTTTTATTTTTCTAAGACTTTTTCAAACAAGATATATTTTTTTATAATTTGAGGGAATACTAAAGAAATCGAAAAATCATTAATGAGGAGGAGTCAATGATGCGTAAAATTTTCGGATTATTATTAGTTCTAACAATAGTGCTAGCAAATCTAGGTGTTATGCAGACTAGGCAAGTATTAGGTGTAGAAATAGAAACGGAGGCCGCTAGTGCTATCTTGATGGATGCAGCCTCTGGAAAGATTCTTTACGAAAAAGAGCCCAATAAAGAGCTTGCTCCAGCAAGTGTTACCAAATTAATGACCCTACTTGTGGCGGCCGATGCTGTTGCTTTAGGTAGAGTAAAATTAACCGATAAAGTAACGGCTAGTGAAAATGCTTCTAAACTGGGAGGGTCTCAGATTTATCTTGAACCTGGGGAAACATTTTCTTTGGAGGAAATGTTAATTTCAATTGCGGTAGGCTCCGCAAATGACTCTTGTGTGGCTATAGCCGAACATATAAGTGGAACACATGAAGCTTTTGTAGAAGAAATGAATAAGAAGGCTCAAGAACTAGGTCTGAAAAACACACATTTTGTGAATGATTACGGACTTCCTGCTGAAGGGCACTACACCAGTGCTTATGATTTAGCAGTCATAGCAAGGGCGGCCTTGACGTATCCTTTAGTACGTAAATTAACGGTAATGAAAGAATATGACCTCAGGGATGGCAAATTCAAGCTTTGGAATACTAATAAGCTTTTGTGGTGGTACCCAGGTACGGATGGTTTTAAAACTGGGTGGACCAATGAAGCTAAGTATTGTCTGGCCTCAACGGTGGAACGGGAGGGGTTACGCTTGATTTGCGTCGTAATGGGAGTCCCCCAAGTGCGTGGGCATTTTGCGGAGTCTATGAGAATCTATAACTATGGTTTTGCTAAATATGCTTACAAAGCCTTCGCCCCTGCCAATCAAAAACAAGGTGTAGTTAAAGTCCGAAAAGGAGTAGCGACTGAAGTAGAAGTTATAACTCAAAGACCATTGGGAGTATCAATCGAAAAGGGTAAAGACAAAAACTTTTGGGTTGAAACTAAACTTAACTCGGAAGTTACCGCCCCAATCAAAGAAAATCAGAAATTGGGAGAGCTGCTTCTTTATCAGGATGATCAGATACAAGCAACTGTGGATTTGATAGCTAAAGTGCCAGTTGAAAGGTCGGGGGTTTTACAACAAATGACCAAGACATTAAAAAATGTGATTGGCTTCTAACGTAATGCATTAATTTATGTGTCGTCGACTTTAAGAAATTCCCGGATGTGGTGCAGAGCTGATCGTTCAATCCGAGAAATCTGAACTTGAGAAAGCTTGAGTAGACGGGCGATTTCACTTTGGGTTTTATCTTCATAAAATCTCATTAAAAGGACACGTTTTTCACGTTCAGGTAGTTTATCAAAAACTTCTTTTAAGGCAATCTTTTCGAACCAAGTTGGTTCCAAATCTTTCTCTAAATGAAGTTGATCGAGCACGTATATGGGGTCTGAATCATCTTGATATAAAGTGTCATAAATAGAAGTAGGGCTTTGTACAGCTTCTAAAGCCGCCACAATATCCTCGCGTTCTACCCCAATATTAGCAGCTATTTCATTGATAGTTGGATCATGACCTAGCGTAGAGGTAAGATGATCGCGTGAACGATTTACTTTGTAAACCAATTCTTTGTAGGAACGGGGTACTTTGATAGGGTGATCATCCCTTAAAAACCTTCTGATTTCCCCGATGATCATGGGTACGGCATAGGTAGAAAACTTCACACCGAAGGTAAAGTCGAATTTATCAATGGCCTTGATTAGACCAATTGTTCCGATCTGAAAAAGATCTTCAATTTCATAGCCGCGGTGGACAAATCGTTGAACTAAATTAAAAATCAGTTTTAAGTTACAGTTAATCAGTCTTTCGCGGGCAGCAGTATCCCCAGCTTGAGCGGCATGTAACAATTCCATCATTTCTTGATCAGAGAGAAGTGGAAAACGCGGTAAGTTCATTTCAGTAAGACGTTGAATCATTTTATATCTCCTCCTAATGCGAGGAGGTTGTAGTTTGATTCAGATACTTGGCCATTGTTATGGTCGTACCTTGGTTGATTACAGAAGTTACATCAAGTTCATCCATAAAGGATTGCATAAAAACAAAGCCTAGGCCCATTCGTTCAGGGTCAGTACTAAAAGCCGGTTGCATTGCTTGCTCAACGTCAGAAATCCCACAGCCTTGGTCATTAACTATAATTTTGAGCTGATTTGGGGCAATTTCCAGTTCTAAATGAACAATATTATCCGGGACATTACGGTAACCATGAATAATGGCATTAGAGACAGCCTCAGATACGGCCACTTTGAGTTCTTCAAGATCATTAAGGGATAGGTTTAGTTGGGAACCAACTGAGGCGACAAGTAATCTGGCAGTACTAACATTTTCAGGTAAGCTGGAAAAAGTAAGTTTTATTTGGTTATTCTTCATTTCATGCTCCCCTTCCTTCCTCGAAAGCAGACGCTTCATTAGTATAAAAGTGAATTATCTTGGGTAATCCAGACAGTTCCATAATTTTGTAAATATGTGGGGGAACATTCGTGATTTTGAGCTTCCCTCCCAAGGCAAGCAGCTTTTTATAACGACCTAGTAATACCCCAAG
>JBAQMG010000129.1:0-14954 GCA_049302575.1 Desulfitobacteriaceae bacterium
CTCTCTTACACTCTAATCTCTCTAATCACTAGGTTTAACTTCGCCGGACAATTCACAACTTCAACTTCTACAGGATAATCGCACTCTCATTCTCCTTACCAAGCCCGTAAATCACTATTGCTTAGTGAGCATTTAGCGGAATTTGCGTCAGCGAGTGTAGACAATAAGGCGTTAAGCAAGGCAAGTGACTAGTCCATGGATGGACTGATGCAACTTTGCCAAGGATGGCATAAAAAGTTGCAAACATTAATGCAGAAACACCCAGAGATTTTGTCGTGTAGCCTCTTGGTCAAACGAGTAGCAAATGTAGTGCATGCGAACGTGCAATCGTGATTTACCTAAATATGCATAAATCCCAGCCCAACTCTGCAATGCTCCGATAGAGGATGCAAAGAAGAACGACCGAAGATCGCTACAGCTAACCACTCATGATTAGTCGTTAAACCAATCTTTAAAGCAAAGCTGGCATTGCTGTTAGCGTGGATAAAAATACTATTACTGGCTTCTAAAGTAGCATGAACTAAAGCGTGAATTTTTCTGGGTTCTTTAGCAATCACCCCAGTGTTAACGGCTGCTGATAATACAGAGTTGGATAACTTGCCAGTTTGCTGGAGTCCATTTACTGTACCACCGAGCTCAGTCACCCCACAGACGAAACCGTAGGTGCTAGAATAATACTCTTTTAATGAATCCTCGTCTTTTCTGGTTTCACTTAAAGCTAAGAGTAGAGCTGCACGCTCTAAGGAAGGTTGCGTTTCTTTTGATCCTGCAGAAGATGCCATCATAAAACCCTCCTTATAAAGAAAACTTGGCTTGCATAAGCCTTCAGGCGCAGTTGCAAATCTTATAGTGAAAAAAAATGCCGTTTCAGACACTTAGCGCAAGCTAAGTATCTAAAACGGCATCGTTGCCTTGTTCGATTAGGATATCATTGAACTATATCTAGCGTATACTACTCATCTAATTTTGTCATCTCTAAAAATAACTTGAATTTGGGCATTTAGTTGAATTAGCTTTAAAATCCTCTTAATATAAATACCATTTGCCCTATTACTGCAATTTAGCAACTATTATATAATCTTTTTCACCATTATCCTTAGTAGCTTCTACTGCTTGATTACCATTTTCATTGATAATAAGCCAATAAGCTAGGTCTTATAAGGAGACCGGTCGGTATCGATACCTAGATTCACATCGAACAAGTGGACATGTTTTTCCTTCATATTAACTGGTAACGTTATGAGTTAACCCTACTTTGACAAATGTAATTATAGGATGTATAGGGCTACACCAACACAACCTAGACACTGTTCTAAGTAAGCTCTCCCGCCCCGTCGGCCATCCCTACTCGGTTTGACCCAATCAAGATTCGATAATTACAATTATTATAAAAGCCCTTAGAAGCTAGTAAGATGAGGCGTTCTAGGGGGTTCTTTAATGTTACACAATGCTGTGGAGAAGGGTCTTGTATAAACATCACATAACTGTTAATATGTAGATACAATGTAATCACTGGATAAGGAGGAATTGCAATGGAAATGGATATTGTTAAAATTGGTAATTCTAAAGGAATTCGGATTCCTCATGCAGTTTTAAGGCAATGTGGTATAGATTCAAAAGTGGAATTGGTAGTCGAAGACAATTGTATCATCATAAAACCAGTGAGCACTCCTCGCCAAGGTTGGGCAGAAGCATTGGAACTTATGCACAAAAATAACGATGATGTTTTGCTAATCCCTGAAGAAATTGACAATGAAATGTTGGAGGTATGGGATGAAGCAAATCATTGAGCAGTATTCTTTATATTGGGTTGATCTGCATCCTACAAAAGGAGCAGAAATTAATAAAACAAGGCCATGTGTGGTTATTTCTCCTTTAGAAATGAATGAGCATCTTCGTACGGTTATGATTGCTCCAGTTACAAGTAAGGGTAGGGAAGGATATCCTACCCGTGTTAGGCTTACGATGGGTGATGTGGATGGGTGGATTGTATTAGACCAGATTCGGACGGTTGACAAAGCTAGGCTTTGCGGGAAAATTGGAGTTCCGGAGGCTGCGGCAATAATCAATGTGAAAGGTACTATCAAGGAAATGTTGGTAGAGTAATGTCGCTTGTGTCGAGGTCGTACCCTCACACAACGGGGAACAATTCTGATAATTAAAAAGGGGAGTTCTTCGTCTCACTGGAGGACTCTCCTTTTGAAATTGGCACTAAAGCAGCTGGAGAAAAGATTGAATACAAAAGCGGGATATTAGATAAAATCAAGCACTCTTGATGCCAAACGAAACGTCCCCTTGGCTCCCTACAGTATTAGAGGGAGGGTTCACTGCCACATCTTAGTGTGATATGATTTGAATCCGCATAATTTAATCTTCGTTAGAAATCTCACGTAATAATTTTGAAAGAGGAAAACAAGTATGTCAGAAGAACAGTTAATCGTAATAGGTGGGGGTGCAGCAGGGATGATGGCTGCTGGACAAGCCGCCTTGATGGGAGTTAAAGTTTTATTAATCGAGAAGAAAGAGGTCCTTGGCAGGAAGATAGCGATCTCAGGTAAAGGGCGTTGTAATCTGACCAATGACGAAAATATAACCGAGTTTATTAGGCGCTATCCCGGCAACGGTCGATTTCTTCAAGGTGTTTTGCGTGAATTTGATAATGTCAGGTTACGTCAGTTTTTCGTTGATTTAGGTGTTGATACAAAAGTTGAACGTGGAGGGCGTGTGTTCCCGATCTCTGACGACGCTCAAATCGTGGTTAAGGCTTTAGAAAAATTCCTGCTTAAAGCAGAGGTCAAAGTACGAACCAGCAATACTGTCGAAGAAATTTTGGCTGAGAAGGGTCAAGTAAAGGGAATACGTCTTGCTTGTGGAGAGAATATACCAGCTAGAGCAGTCATTGTCTGTACTGGCGGGGCCTCTTATCCGGCGACTGGTTCGACCGGGGATGGTTTTCGTTTTGCCAGCAAGTTAGGTCATCAAGTAGTTACTCCACGGCCGGCGTTAGTTCCTTTGTGTACATCGGAACCTTGGGTAAAGGAGGTTCAAGGTTTGGCCTTGCGGAATGTCGAGGCGTCCTTGTGGTTTGATGGCAAAAAGAGAGCAAGTGAATTTGGAGAGCTGTTATTTACCCATTTTGGGGTGTCCGGCCCAATTATTCTTACCCTGAGTCGCTTAGCCTGTGAAGCACTAAGTCAAGGGCACACGGTTCGTTTGGAAATTAACTTAAAACCAGCGCTTACAACAGACCAATTAGATTTACGCTTGCAAAGGGATTTTCAGGTTTTTAGCAATAAACAATTTAAAAACTCCCTCGGTGAACTCCTCCCTAAGAGTCTTATTCCCGTAATAATTAAGCTTTCCGGGATCAATCCTGATCAAGTAATGCATCAGATTAATCGAGAAGAAAGAAAACAACTTGGTCAACTTTTACGAAGGTTATCCTTGACAGTTACGTCGACTTTGCCTTTAGCAGCAGCAATTGTGACAGCCGGAGGGGTTGAGGTTAAGGAAATTAATCCTAAGACAATGGCTTCAAAAATCGTAGAAGGGTTGTACTGGGCAGGTGAGGTGGTCGATGTTGACGGTGTTACCGGGGGTTATAACCTTCAGGCGGCGTTTGCCATGGGTTACAGGGCAGGACGAGCGGCGGCATTTCAGAGGTCAGAGATCAGAAGCCAGAGATCAGAAGTCATAGCAGAGGTTAGAAGTCGGAGGTCAGATCGAGGTTAGAAGTTGGAAGTTGGATCGAAGTTAAATGTCGGACATCGGACATCGAACATGGTCTGAGAAGACAGCTTGACGCATAAACTTCTAGAGAATACACTCTCCCGGCTTAAACCGAGCGGAGAGACTAGAGGTGATTCTTTATGCGACGAAGGCGTAGTTTGACCATGAGGATAAATCAATTCCTCCAAGATGGAGAACGTCAATTGATCAGGGTCATAATCTTAGGATCAGTTATTCTGGTAATAATGCAGCTTAGTTTAGCTAAGGATCCTGTGCAATTTTACTTGGCAATGGCCCAGAAAGTTGAGTCACCTTCCATAGACTTAAATACCGCAAGGCAAGCTAGTACGTTGCCTACCCCCCAGACCCCTGCAGTTACCACTGCAGTCAGTTTAAACTCTGCGCGAGTTTGGCAAATTACTCTTAAAGCAACTCCGAATATGCCTGTTCGTGTGCTCCAAAATGGTAAAGTCTTGGGTAATTTAGCTAAAGGAGAGCAAGTTTTTGCTCTCCAAACGGGGATTGTTCAACTTGATGCTACTAATGTTAAACAGTCAGTTAGAGTGCAAGTCATAAAGCGTGAGCAACTCCTCAACCAGCCTAATCTTAATCAGGTTTTTTATCTTGATGGGAATGTACAGGAGATTTGGGTAGGTCCATAAGGAGCGTGGAAAGCTATACAGCTAGCCTAAAGTATTGGTGGTTATTTCAAGGCATCAAAAAGGTGCCTTTTTTAGCATTTACAAGAATGCATTTGCATGGTATAAATGACAGAACAGCCAAGAAAAAATTCGCTTAAATATTGAAAATAGGAGGTAAAAGCTTATATGTTTGTACGCGGAGTAAGGGGAGCAACGACGGTGGAAGAAAATTCTGCTGAATTGATCAAAACCGCAACCAAGGAGTTGTTACAAGCGATTATAAAAGAGAATTCTTTGTGCTTAGAAGATATTGTAAGTGCCATTTTCACTGTTACTCCGGACTTAAATGCTGATTTTCCAGCCTCAAGTGCACGTGAGATCGGCTGGGAGAGAGTTCCTTTGCTTTGCACTACTGAAATTCCTGTCCCAGGGGCAGTGCCGTTGTGTATTCGGATTTTGCTCCATGTTAACACTACACTTAGCCAAAAGGAAATTAATCACGTTTATTTACGCAAGGCTGTAGCCTTGCGTAAGGATCTAATGGCACAGTGAAACAATGCTTAATGTCCTAAGTTATTTAAGTAAAATTAAAACTTTTATCACTCTAAGGTTAGAAAAGGAATCTTAGAGGTTGCTGATTTGCACGTAAATGAGAGAGTTGAGATTGAAGCGGATAATGACCGTATCATTATCAAACGTATAAATAAAAAGCATAAGACATTGGAAGAACGCTTAGCCGGTTTACCAGCGATTATAAATGCAGTGAATGGCATTAATTTCATATTGACTAAAATACATTTTACCAAGTATACTATTAATAACTTTAATAATGACTAAGTTTGATGAGTCAATCGAGAGTGAGTTGACTATCTCTAGTTACATTAGAGTTTTAAGTAACTATTAAGTTTTGACTGAATTTTCGATGAGTTTAGACGAGAAAAGAAGAGTTGAGTTGAGCTGAGCTGAGATGAGCAGTCTGATAGTTGGCCTTATTTGTAGGATCCAACCAGTACTCATTTGGGTGCTGGTTTTTTGTTGTCCAAAAAAAGGTTTGGTAAGCAAGCAGTAAGTAAGAAAGTAAGTAAGTAAGTAAGCAAGCAAGCAAGCAGGTAAAGTGGACAATGATCAATGAAAGCTGGTGAAACTAATGTGGGTAACTAAACGGGAATGGGTGTTAGATACGAGGCAGACCTTCCAAAGTGAATTAGTTCTAGTACTAGTGCAGCTTGGTCAAGAATTGGGGCAACCGTGTCTGAATCTCCTTGAGGGCAAAGAGGGAGAGACAGAGCGTTCCTATTTGGGCTTTGGCAGTGGCTGGATAACTAAGGGTGAAGGACAAGCAGACAGTGATCCACTCGATCAACTACGCCAGTTTCTCCAGGCTTGGAAAAAAGATTGCTGCTTTCTCGCAACGAATTCAAGGACAACTACAGAAATGGGAACAGAAAGAGATAAAGAAATAAATACAAATACAGTGAATTTAAGCAACCCGTCCGAGAGAATTTTGGACAAAGTAGATTTAGGTTACTTTATGGAAAGTGGTCTAATAGGGTATCTTGACTACGAATGGGGTTTGCAATGGCAAAGACCGTCAGTC
Organism: Desulfitobacteriaceae bacterium; assembly: GCA_049302575.1. Taxonomy (GTDB): domain Bacteria; phylum Bacillota; class Desulfitobacteriia; order Desulfitobacteriales; family Desulfitobacteriaceae; genus JBAQMG01. The sequence continues at coordinate 5,968 of JBAQMG010000129.1, forward strand.
GCCAAATCAAATCCTAAATTCTTTTTTAGACTCTGCCCGATTAATATAGTCCTTCTTCCCCAAACTAACCGTTTAGTCTTGGAGATTTTTGGGGAAGTGGCAGAGGCTGTTTTAAAAACGTTTGCGATCTGGGAAGCGGCAATTCAAGAAAAAATTAATACTTTAACGATAGATATAAAAGTTCCAATAATAGAGATAACAGCCCCAAGAACGATCCCTGCGGAGAAGGTTCTACTCAAGACCGAAAAACCTACGCTAATCAGCCTTAGTGAAAAATGGCAAAGTAATATGACGAAAGAAACTTTCTTAAAGGGCGTTTCACGTATTCAGGAGTTTATTCGAGCAGGGGATATTTTTCAAGCTGTTTTTTCCCAAAAGTTTTCTCGGCAGGTGAGCCTTTCTCCCTGGACTTTTTATCGCAAACTACGGGTTCTCAATCCTTCTCCTTATCTTTTTAGTATTCAAGGAGAAAATGAAACTCTAGTAGGGAGTTCGCCCGAATTAATAGTGTCTACGGTGGGCTCAAAGATGAGTACCCGCCCGATTGCTGGGACACGGCCTAGAGGAAAGACCCCCGAAGAAGACCAAGCGTTTGCGGAAGAATTGAGCTCAGATGTCAAAGAAAATGCTGAACATGCCATGTTGGTCGATTTGGGACGCAATGATGTGGGACGGGTGGCCCGGTACGGGAGTGTACAAGTCACTCAATATTCCGAAGTCCAACGATTTTCCCATGTGATGCATCTTGTTTCCACAGTTGAAGGTGAACTACAACCCCCTCATGACGGATTATCCGCTCTCCAAGCAACTTTTCCAGCCGGAACCTTAAGTGGTGCTCCTAAAGTAAGAGCCATGGAGATTTTACAAGACCTTGAACCGGAGAAGCGAGGAGCTTACGGTGGGGCACTTGGCATAATACGCTGGAATGGAGATGTCGATTTTTGTATTACGATTCGGACCCTGCGAATGACTCCGGGAGAAGTCAGCGTGCAAGCGGGAGCCGGAATCGTCTATGATTCTCAAGCAGAACTGGAGTATCAAGAAACACTTCACAAGGCTCAAGCGTTAATGAAGGTGGTGGACGAATGTGTTGACGATCATTGATAATTATGATTCTTTCACCTATAACTTAGTCCAAGAGTTGGGACGCTTAGGGGGAAAAATCCGAGTATGGCGTAACGATGAAAAAAGTGTCGAAGCCATTTTAGAGGAGGAACTGGAAGGGATAATCATTTCACCAGGACCTTGTACACCAAACGAGGCAGGAATTTCCGTTGAGTTACTCCGGGCTGTTGCTCAAAGAGCGGATGCTGGTCAAGTTATCCCCGTCTTGGGAGTGTGTTTGGGTCATCAGGCCTTAGCTGCCGCCTTTGGGGGAATAGTAAGTAGGGCTCCAGAAATTGTCCACGGCAAACAGTCACGAGTTTTTCATATTGGACAAGGATTATTTAAAGGGTTGGAGCAGGGATTTGTTGTTGGACGATATCATTCCTTAATTGTAGAGGAAAAAAGTCTGACAGCTGAGTGGCAGGTAACAGCTCGAACTGAAGAGGGTTTAGTTATGGGGATCCAGCATTATTGCTATCCTTTTTATGGGGTTCAATTTCATCCGGAGAGCATACTCACTCCGGAGGGTGAAAAGATTTTACAGACTTTCTTAGACATTACTAAGCATCAAACTCGGCAAAATTCTAAGCAGTCGCTTCAAAATATTATATAACAAGTCGTGTTTGGAGGATGAAGTTATACTTTATAACTAATGAATAGTGAAGGAAGGGGAGAAGAGTAATGAGTGGAATTAGTGAAGCTTTAAATAGTTTAGCTATAAGAAAGGACTTAACACAGGATTTAGCAGCAAGGGTGATGACTGAACTTTTAAATGGTGAACTTACGCCCTCCCAAATAGGGGCTTTGCTTTTAGGGTTACGTGTTAAAGGGGAGAGCGCCGAGGAAATTGCGGGGTTTGCCAAAATATTAAGAGGGTTAAGCAAGACAATTTCAGCTCCTGAGGGGAGTATGGATACTTGTGGGACAGGTGGAGATGGTGCCGGAACCTTTAATATTTCTACGACGGCAGCCTTTGTGGTGGCTGGAGCAGGAGTTCCGGTGGCTAAGCACGGAAATCGCTTTGCCTCGGGACGGTGTGGGAGTGCGGATGTTTTAGAACAATTAGGCGTTCCACTGAGCCTTACTCCTGAGGAAAGCAGCGTGAATTTGCAAGAGATCGGGATGGCTTTTCTATTTGCTCCGTTGTACCATCCGGCCTTAGGTAAAGTTGCTGCCCTTCGGCGCGAGCTTGGGGTAAGAACGATTTTTAATTTACTGGGACCGCTCTTAAACCCGGCTAATGCTCCGTATCAATTGTTGGGGGTTTCTTCCTTAGATCTTCAACAAAAACTAGCCAAAGCATTGAGCATTTTAGGCGTGAAACGGGCTGTGGTCGTAGTTGGTGAAGACGGTTTGGATGAGGTAACCTTAACGGGGAAAAGCCAAGCGGTCTTAGTAGAGGAAGGACGCTTCAGCTCATTTGAAATTATTCCAGAAGAGTATGGTTTTACACGGTGTTCTCCGGAAGACTTAAAAGGCGAGGGACCTGAAGAAAATGCCCGCTTCACCTTAGGGATTTTGCAGGGAGAAGTTGGACCAAAACGTGATATAGTATTGTTAAATGCTGGGGTAGCACTATTTGCAGCTAAGCGGGTCGCTAATATAGGTGACGGCATAGTGCTAGCCAGAGAAAGTTTGGCTTCAGGTAAGGCTCTTGCCAAATTACTTTCATTGAAAGAGCGGTTAGCTCAAGCAATCTAGACCCTATTGCGGAGGGGGAGTTATAAAATGCTTACTGGTAAAGTGCATGAATTATTTAAAATACCTGGAGAGGGTAAAGGTCGCTTCGGCGCCTATGGCGGGGCGTATGTTGCAGAAACACTAGTTCCCGCCTTGAGAGAATTAGAGAATGCCTATAACCTAGCTAAAGCTGATCAAGAGTTTCAACGCGAGTTTCGGGAACTTTTGGAGCAGTATGTTGGACGACCTTCCTTATTTTATGAAGCAAAGCGCCTAACTAAAGCGCTAAAAGGTGCTCGGATTTTCCTAAAACGTGAAGATTTGAATCATACAGGGGCTCACAAGATTAATAATACATTGGGTCAGGTCTTGCTTGCGAAACGCATGGGAAAAACCAGGGTAATTGCGGAGACGGGCGCAGGTCAACATGGCGTAGCTACAGCCACGGCATGCGCGCTCTTCGGCTTGTCCTGCGTAGTCTATATGGGTGAAGAAGACATCCGGCGTCAGCGCTTAAATGTTTTACGCATGCGTTTGTTAGGGGCGGAAGTTCGCCCAGTCACGCTGGGGTCGTGTACCCTTAAAGATGCGATTAATGAAGCTTTTAGAGATTGGATCACTAATGTCGAAGATACTTTTTACTGTTTTGGAACGGCTGCCGGTCCGCATCCTTACCCGACCATTGTGCGGGATTTTCAAGCTGTGATCGGAGAGGAAACTCGTGTTCAGGCTCAAAAAGAGTTGGGCAGGCTCCCCGATGTTCTGATTGCTTGTGTGGGTGGGGGAAGTAATGCGATTGGGCTGTTCCAGGCCTTTATTCCGGATTCCGCGGTGCGCTTAATCGGCGTTGAAGCAGGTGGAAAAGGGGAGGTTCTGGGTGAAAACGCAGCGACTCTCACTTTAGGGCAACCAGGCGTCTTTCAAGGTGCCTATAGTTATTTACTGCAAGATGATGACGGACAAATAATAATGACTGACTCAGTTTCGGCGGGCTTGGATTATCCTGGAGTCGGACCTCAACATAGTTATTTGAAGGAAATAGGCCGTGCGGAATATGTGCGAATTACAGATGATGAGGCTGTTAGAGCCTGTGGGCTGCTTGCTCAAACTGAAGGAATCTTACCTGCCTTAGAGAGTGCCCATGCTGTAGCTTACGCTGCCAAGCTGGCGGTGCAGCTCGATAAAGAACAGATTATCGTGGTTAATTTATCAGGACGGGGAGATAAAGACGTGGAGACACTGGCCAGCTATTTGGAAGGAGGGAGTCAGCCGATATGAGCGAAAGACTTCAACAAGCATTCCAACGACCTCCGGTCGGGCTAACTCGCCTAATCACTTATACAATGGCGGGAGATCCTGATTTAGAGACCGGTTTGCGTCGGTTAATTGGTTTGGCAGATAGTGGAGTTGACATTTTAGAGTTAGGAGTTCCCTTCAGTGATCCGATGGCTGACGGTCCAGTCATTCAAGCTGCGGCAGAGCGGGCCTTAGCCGGAGGAATGACCTTGAAAAAGGTCTTGAAGCTTGTTCGCGAATTTAGGCAGACTCATGCTACCCCTTTGCTTTTAATGACTTATCTAAATCCCTTACTCAAGTATGGCTGGGAAAAATTCGTTCAGGACGCGGTGGAAGCTGGTGTTGATGGTTTGATTCTGCCGGAATTGCCCTTTCAAGAGGGGAAAAGTTTGCGTGAGCTCACGTTTCAGTTAGTGGGAAATCGCTTGACTTTCATACCGATGATCGCTCAGACCAGTCAACAAGAGGATATTCAAGCGCTTGCTGCTGAGCAACAGGGCTTTGCTTATGTAATTTCGCGAAATGGAATAACTGGTGGCCAAGTCGATCTTCCAACACGGTTGTTGGAGTTTTTACAGGAGTTAAGAAAGAAACTGCAACTGCCCCTTTGCGTAGGGTTCGGTATCCAAAAAACTGAGCAAGTCCAATGTTTAGCCCCTGTTGTCGATGGGGTTATCGTGGGGAGTGCTTTAGTTGAACGTTTCTATAGTCTGGATGAGGAAGGCTTGGGAAGAGAAGAAATGGTGATGCGGGAAAAAGGGGTTTATGCTTGGGTGGGTGGGTTGAAGGGTGAGTAAATCACTATAGTGCCTACGGCCGTCAGTGTCCACCGGACACTAACGTGTTCGCAGGCACTACATTTGCTACTTGCTTGTCGATAGGGCTAATATCCACGAGGCATTTGTCTAGATCTCCAGTTTGCCTCGTGGCATTAGTCTCAACTGGAGACTAATGTGACAAAACCTCAGGGCCTTACTGCATGTTCGCCGTTTTTTTGCCGTCCTTGGCAAAAACGGCATCCGTCCATCCATGAACAAGCCTGTTGTCGTGCTTAACGCCTTATTATCTGCACTCGCTTACGCAAATTTCGCTAAATGCTCACTCTATTATAGTGATTTACGGGCTTGGAACGAATTAGATTGCGATTATCCTGTAGGAAAAGTTTGGGGGGTAGGTGCGCGATCTTTGTGGTTTGCTTTTTGCTTGTTCGAATGTCTACGATATGATAAGATGATTCAAAAATAATGAAAAAAGGGTGGTAGAGGGCTGATTCCTTATTTGAATAGGAGGTCTGATGAGAATAGAAACGACAAAACTTGTTGAAGTAAAGGGGAAAGTAATAGGTGGAGGTAAATTGCCACTTATCTGCACCCCGATTATTGGGAAAGATCAGCCCACGATCTTAGCTGAATTAACCAAAGTTTTAACTAAAGAACCAGATCTTCTTGAGTGGCGTGTGGATTTTTTTGAGGGGATTATAGACGTTCAGGAAGTTCTGGATTTAGCCGCAAAAATTAGGGAAATTGCGGGGGATATACCGATTCTTTTTACAATACGTTCATCTAAAGAAGGTGGTCAACCTATAGCATTAGCCGAAGAACAAGTAGTTGACTTGTATTCCGCGGCCTGTAGGAGTAAAAGTGTTGATCTGATTGATTTTGAATTGAGTAATTCCACAGAACAGCTGCTTTATTTGCGAAAAGTTGCTGACGAAACTGCTACAAAGCTGATTCTGTCCTATCATAATTTTGAGTATACTCCCAGCCCTGAGATTATTAGCTTTAAGTTTAAGCAAGCGGAACAACTTGGGGCAGATCTCGTTAAAGTGGCAGTTATGCCTAATAACTTGGAAGATGTTCTCACTTTATTAAACTTGACACTTGAAGCCAAAAAACAATTGAGCATCCCTGTAATTACGATCTCTATGGGCGAATATGGTGCCCTATCCCGTATGTTTGGCTGGGTATTTGGTTCTGCAGTAACATTTGCAGTCGGGGAAAAAAGTTCGGCACCTGGGCAGGTGCCTATTGAAGACTTGAAGACAGTAAATAGTATAATTTCAAAATCCTTATCAGAATAGTAAGAAGCCCTGATAGAATTTCACTATCAGGTGCTTTTTGTTTTTAAGGCTCTAGTTCATTCTCGTTCTCTTAGTCAACCTCAACTGCTAGTTGCTCAAGAACATGGTACTCTTCTAATATGCGGTTACAGTAATTCCACAATACAGCTATAGTACTTTCCCTGAAAATTTCTGACGAGTGGTGATTCAATTTATAAATCGAGGTCTTTTGCTATAAACAGCTAGAAAAAATATTGGATAACTTGTTTCTTCATCATTATTTTCACGCATTCGACATTTATTAAATGATATGATTAACTATCGTCCTTACTTATGTTTTGAGTAGTAGGACTTTATTTACGAGTCAGCAAAAAAATATTAAGTTATAAGCAAATTGTTCTATAAAAGCATACTTTCTTTCAAATTGAGAATACATAGCTCTCAAGCAACATTATGTTAGCTGCTACTTCTAGAGTAATATTTTGGAAACGGGTAGGATTTATTTCATAGAGTTTGGTCTAATTTGACATTAGTCTCGTTACTATTTTGCAAATAAAACGAATGATAGTATGGTTGTACATTTTGATTGACTTATTTTAACAGCAATATTTTTCAAGGGAGGTATTTGTGCGTTTGGCATCACTTAACCAGAATTCAAATCTTGATCTATTCGAGATCCTCTTTAGACAGTACTATGATAAGCTATTCAGAGTTGCTTATTCAATAACAAGAAATAAAGAATTAAGTAAGGACGCTGTTCAACAGGCATTTTTCCAAGCTTATAAGAAAATGAATCATCTAAAGGACAAGAGTAAATTTCCAGCTTGGGTTACAACGATAACAGTTAATGAAGCCAGAAACATGGTTAAATCTGCCATCCGTCACAAGGTCGTACCCATATCCGACGAAATACAAATGGCTATTGAAGCGGGTTCTTTTGAACATGCATATATAATTAAAGATCAGGTTACACGAGTTCTCAATCTTCTCTCAGTAGATGATTCGGAAATATTGGTTTTAAGATATTATTCTGACTTGACATTAGAAGAAATAGCCTCTATTTTGAACATAACTCTATCGAATGCTAAAGTCTGTCTACATAGAGCAAAAGTCAATTTCAAAGAAATTATGTCCATCCATGATGCAGATGACATGCAGTTAGGGGGGATAACCCAATGAGCATTAATGACGAGGAACTTGACATGTACATTAAAGAACGAATTGCTCGCGAATTAGAGCAAATACCAGTTCCTGCGGTTGATGAAGAATGGCTTAAATTCAAGAGTCGTGTTATTAACGAAAAGATAAGTTACCACATAATACCAAACATATTAGTTGCTGTAGTTGCCGTTATAATTATTATTTCCGGTTCCCTCACGTTATTTAGACCGGCTGCAGCAAATGCTTTTGGAGAACGTCTTATTCAAATGTTCAATCATATAGTGGGTAAGACAACCCAAAATAAAACTCAAACGATCAGTAATAACAGTTCAGGAACTAATACGCCAATGGTTAAGGATTTGGGAAATAATGTTGACAAGGAAATATCTCTGGAAGAAGCTCAAAAGTCCGCCTACTTCAAAATAGCTGAACCAAAATACTTACCCTCTGGTACAACGACACAGAAAGTTTCGGTAATAAACCTTAGTGCGGATATTAAAAAAATTACGATAGAGTATACGTTTCAGGGCAAGTTATTCATTTTGACTCAACAAAATACATCGGGGACATTGTCACAAGGCTTATTGTATGACACGGATGATACAGTTGCCAAAGATATAATGATCAATGGGGTTCCAGCGACCCTTATGACAGAAAAGAATGGTATGAACGTATTAACATGGCACCAGCGAGGACTATCACTACAACTCACGGGACAACTAACAGCGGAAGAGTTCTTAAAGATAGCACAATCCATAATTTAGAAAAAAGAAGGGGGCTTTTAAAATGATGAGAAGCCCTCTTTTTATTATTTCCATAAATATTTTTTGAATCTACATGTTTTTTTGTAACCTTTTCGATACTTGAGTTGTCTAACTTATGAAATACATATTTGAGGAGGAAAAATTCATGAAAAAGAAGTCTTTATCCGTGTTTTTAGCCCTTCTATTACTTTTAATTCCTTTAACAGCTTTGGGAACGACAAGAAATATTAGCAGTGGCAAGATAGTACAACCCCTTACCTATCAAATTCTTGCAGGGGGTACTTCCCAACTGGCAGACCTTGGAGATAGAACAATCAACATATCAGGTTCCACTTCTACCTATTATTCTGTATCACAAGTTGGATTAATTCTTCATCTCCAGTACTCGTCGAATGGAAATTGGTATACCCTACAAACTTACAATTACACAGGTTACAACACATCATATGTCTCTGGGGGCCAGCACCTAGCTGTGTCGCCAGGATATTATTACCGAGTGTTTGCAGAGCATACCGCTTATAATGGTTCAACTTATGAAACAGGCTATTCTTATACAGAAGCGGTGTATATACCTTAATTTGATGTCATTTTATGAACGATTGAAAATTCAAGGAGGATAATATTATGAAAAACAGACCATTTAAATTATTAAATGTTATTATTTTAACTCTTGTACTAATCATGAACAGCTCTGTAGTATTTGCAAAAGAGTCAACTAAAAATATCCGAATTTATTTTGCAAATGGTGATTGGCAATATACATCGAGTAACATTACTATTCCTCCAAATGAAAAAAAACCATACCTTTATGCACTTAACCAATCAATGTCGTCAATCTAAGTAACCATAAAATACCACCCTGTATCGAATAGAAAATAATTTTTATTAAGTACTCAAAATCCCTTGACATTTCAAAATTC
>JBAQMG010000130.1:0-33905 GCA_049302575.1 Desulfitobacteriaceae bacterium
GCACTACACTTACAATTTTGCCAACCTTTACCTTGGTGTCAGGATCGGGATCTTGACGCAGTATTTGATCCTTTTCTACTTTATCACTAAATTCGGTGGAGGTTTTAGGATCCAAACTCAACTTTTCCTTTTCTAAGTACATTTTAGCTATAGGAAGAGTCATACCCGTAAGATCCGGAACTGCGGTTTCCCCAACCACAAAATAACTCCGTAGCCAAAACCCACCCATGCTCAAGAGGAGAAGACAGATTACCACAATAACAATTATCCATCGTTTACGATGGTGTAAGGGTTTTGAACCTTGTGAGGAAGAAACTGCAGAATTGACTTCTTGCGCGAGGGATTTGTGAATCTGAGTAGAATCATGATCCAGAAAACCTTGATCAACAACACGAGTTACCTTATGCCCCGCTTGAACTCTTTGTAGGTCTGCCATTAGCTCAATTACGCTCGCATAACGAGCCTCAGGAGACTTGGCAATACACTTCATAACAACAGCTTCTAATTCCTGTTCAATCCGGGGGTTTAGCTTACTAGGGGGCAAGGGCAACTCTTGTAAATGTTTAAGTACTATAGCTATGGGCGTCTCACCATCATAGGGAACTTTACCTGTCAACAATTCATACATGATAATACCTAAAGAATATATATCCGATTGTTCATTGCTCAAAACACCTTTAGCTTGTTCTGGTGATAAATAATGAACTGAACCAACAATATCACTAGTATGCGTCACTGTCGCAGAAGAAACCGCACGTGCTATCCCAAAATCAGTAACTTTAGCCCGACCATCCTCAGTGATTAAAACATTTTGGGGTTTGATATCCCTATGAATAATATGGTGCTCATGAGCATGGCTTAGAGCCTCCCCTAACTGTCTAGCAAAATGAAGTGTTTGCTCCATAGATAAAGGCGCATATTCTCGGATAATTTCCTTAAGATTACGTCCTTCAATATATTCCATTACAATATATTCCATATCACCATCTTTTCCAACATCGTATATGGATACAATGTTCGGGTGGGACAAGCTAGCAGCGGACTGTGCCTCTCGGCGGAAACGTCGGATAAAATCCTCATCAGTTACAAATTGATCCCGTAGCACTTTGATGGTGACAACCCTATTAAGCAAAAGATCCTTAGCTTTATATACGATGGCCATCCCACCAGCGCCTATTTTCTCAATAACCTCATAGCGTCCACCGAAGATTTTGCTCATTTTTTGTCACCTGCTTTCTGTAAAAGTGCCTTTTCGATAAGATCTCTGGCGATAGGGGCAGCTATTTCTCCACCAATACCACCATTTTCTACGAGAATTGCTACGGCAATTTGTGGATCCTCTGCAGGTGCAAAGGCTATATACCAAGCGTGTGTTCGTAGGTTTCCCCCTGGTTCAGCTGAACCAGTTTTAGCCGCCACCTGAACGCCAAGTAATGCACCTTGAACTGCTGTTCCAGAGTTAACGGCTGTCACCATGGCACTGGTAATTTTTCCAGCCTCTTCTGCAGATAAAGCAGTCAACCAAGGCTTGGGCTGCGCCTGATATACTAGTCTCTGATTAGAATCTAAGACCCTTTGGACAATATGAGGAGCCATTATGACTCCGTGATTTGCTATTCCCGCAGCAATTAAAGCCATATGCAGCGGACTTGTTAACACTTGACCCTGACCAAAGGCACTAGCCGTCAGGAGATTAACATCTAACCTCCTGGGATCAAGCTCTTTATTAATTATAGAACTTCTTGGGATAGGCAATTCAAACGGAATTGTTTGGCCGAAACCGAAGGCTTTAGTAGCAGCTAAAAAGCTCAGATCCCCAGCGCGCATAGCAAAAGTTGCAAAATAAGTGTTGCAAGATTCAGCCAAAGCAGTATTATAATTAACCCAACCATGAACTTGGTCGTCAGGAATAATCTGACCATTAATTTTAGTCGACCCTGTACACTCATAAAGATCGGTAGTATTGAGTCCCGAACGCAACAAAGCTAGGGAAGTTACTACTTTCATAATCGATCCGGGCGCAAATAACGCAAGAGCATGATTTACAAGGGGACTCTTAGGCCGTGAAGCTATTTCCTGCCAATTACGGTCGAGGCCATTCGGATCGAAGCTAGGCTGGCTAACAAGAGCCAAGACCTCCCCAGTTTTAGGATTAAGCACCACTGCTGCACCTGTTTTTCCTTTAAGACCTTGATAGGCTACTTGTTGCAAAGCTCCGTCTAAGGTGAGAACAATATCATCTCCCTGACGAGGAAGTTCTAAGGATTGCTGGATTTCTTGCATTGGAGTCGAATTTTTCAGTCCCATCAGCCAGTCGGCTAGACTCCCTTCCAGACCTGCCGAGCCGTGTTGAAGAGTTGCATAGCCAATCAAGGGTTCTACCAGCTCTCCTTTAGGGTAGACACGAAGTCTTTTTCCCGAATTATTGGTTGTTTGGGCTAATACTTCGCCATTACGGTCAAAAATACCTCCCCTAAGTACTCTCTCCTCCAATCTAATTAAACGCCGATTAGTTGGATTTTCTTGAAGCATATCAGCCTCGACGACCTGCCAATAAACTAGTCCAAGACTTAAAACAAAGAAGCTTATGGCAAACCCCAAAGCCACTTGACGTAACCCACGGTTCATGCTACATACTCCCTTACTTTATTTCTAAAGGTACTTGTTTCAGCTGACTGGGAGATATTAACTAACAAGCCAAGTAGTAAAAAATGTACCAGCATCGAACTTCCACCATAACTAACCCAGGGTAGGGGAATCCCCGTTAAAGGTAAAAGTTTAGTTACTCCAGCTAGAATTATCAAGGTTTCAGTTCCAATCAGAATTCCAATTCCTGCAGCTAAGATTTGGCCGAATCTGTCCAAAGCTTGTAAACTTACTACAAAAGCTCGCATAACTACAATTAAGAAGAGGCAAAGCACTGCCATAGCCCCTGCAAAACCAAGTTCTTCAGCAATTACTGAAAAAATAAAATCTGTACTCGCAGCAGGAACTTGGTAAGCACCGATGCCATTTCCAAACCCTGTGCCTAAAATTTTCCCTCCCCCAATGGCAAAGAGAGATTGGGCGATTTGATAGCCACCGCCTGTGGGGTCTTGCCAGGGATGTAACCATACCTCTACTCTCAAACGCACATGACCAAAAAGGAAATATCCTAAAATAAACGTGACTATAAAAATTGGCAGTGCCAATCCAAGATAAAGAGGCCTTTCCGTTACAACATATAACAGCAAAACAAAAAGCAAATAAAACACTAAAGCTGTTCCCAAACTTTTCTGAGCTGCTAAAAGTCCCAAAGAGAAGGCGGCCATAACAAGAAAAGGCCCTAAAGTACGCCAATCTGGCAAAGAATATTTACCAAATTGAATAGTCCCTACCCGAAGAATTTCTTGATGTTCCCCCAAGTATGATGCTAAGAACAATAGCAACGCGAGCTTCACAAACTCCTCAGGCTCAACACTAAAGCCCCCGATACCCAACCAACTGGTAGCTCCCCCACGTGTTACCCCAAACAGAAGCGTCCCTACGAGTAAGGTTACCGCCATAAGCCCCCACAAGTATCGAAAACGTCCCAAAAGGCGATAATCACGTAGTCCAAATAGCACCCCATAGAAGATTATTAGTCCTAAATTTGCCCACCAAAACTGACGCAATGCTATTTCTGGACGAATCCTAACAAGAAAGACTAGACCTAAAGCTAGGATGGCCTGCACAACCGTCAATAGATACGGGTCACCCTGATAATTCCAAAGCTTCTCCAATAAACTCCCCATCATCAAGATCGAGGAAAAAATAATCCCTTGCCAAAAAAGTTCCGAATTTATTTTACCGTCTGCCTTCATTAATATAAGTCCTATCCATAGAAGGCCAATAATCAAAACCCTTGTTATCAGACGACTTCTCATGTCATTACTCCATAACGCAGCAAAGCTGCGGTCATTAATAAAAATACCTAACCGTTACTCAAAAGCTTGTTTTTTCTTTATTCTTTTTGAGAATAATTACATAATTACATAATACAGCACAAGGCTGTAAAATTATCTGGGGCACCCCGTTCGAGGATTAGTCTCTTAAAACCTTCGAACCGTGCTTCCCAAGATTGGGGTTGCCTAAGTTTTTCAGTAAGTTCTTCATCGCTTAAGAGGTTAGAAAACCCATCCGTACAAAGAAGAAAAACATCTCCCAGCTTTAAATCACACATCCTATAATCAATATTAACATGTTCTGAAGTACCCAAGGCCCGCATCAGAACATTCCGCTGCGGGTGATTAATCGCTTCCTCAACGGTGATTTGACCTATACGCACTAATTCTTCAGTTAAAGAATGGTCGGTTGTCAACCTAATCAATTTCCCGTCACGCCATAAATAAGCCCTGCTATCACCAACGTGAGTTATAAAAACTTGATCCTGACGTATCACTAGCATGGTCAAGGTTGTACCCATACCTTGATTCTCCGTGTGAAGTGTTGCTGATTCGTAGACGACGCGATTTGTTTGGGCTATAGCCTCTATTAACCAAGATTCCAGTTCATCATTCGTAATCTCATCCAGTTCAGGAACCAGTTTTCTCAATTCACTCATCGCTGTACCTGATGCGACTTCACCTGCTTGATGACCCCCCATACCATCAGCCACAGCAAACATACCGTAGCTTGAAAGAACGAGCAAAGCATCCTCATTGTTTTTACGTACTAGTCCAGTCTCACTGAAACTTAGAACCCTCATTTTGCCACCTCGAGTATTGGAAAGTAATACTTCCAATTTTCACATAGTCACCCATCACAAGTTGTACAGGAGATTGAATACGTTCACCATTAACCCATGTTCCATTGGTGCTTCCTAGATCCTCGACCAAAGTTACTCCTTTATGTTGTCTAAACGAGGCATGTTCAATCGAAGCAAAATGATCTGGTAAAGCAATGTCGTTATTATTACCACGTCCAATGCGCAGCCCTTTACCATCAATGCGTAAAACACGACCTTTGGGTAACAAATCTGCACCAGTGAGAACTTCTAATCGTCCAAACTCCTGACTTGGACGAACCAATAGTCCTCTTCCCTTTAAATCAGCTAAAAGTGCAGTTAAAAAACGAAAAAGCAAAAGATAAATCAATCCCAAAAATATAAATCGTCCTATAACCAACAAGATTTGCATAGGTACCCCCTACACTCGCTTAATAGCTAAGATACTCTGCCCTAATTGAATCCTGTCTCCTGGCGAAATTAATTGACGAGATATTCTTTGACCATTGACCAGTGTACCATTGGTACTTCCTAAATCATCCAATAACCAACCACGTTCACACTGAGTCATTTTGAGGTGTCGACGTGATGTTTCAAGATCGGTAAGTACAAGTTCACATTGGGCATGGCGTCCGATATAAATGGTCTCAGCATCAAGAGTAACTATTTTGCCAAGATCCTGTCCCTGAATGATTTCGAGAATATATCTGAAATTCCTGCTAGCAAGGCTCTCTTCGGAAGAGTTTATCTTGACTTCATCTTGGAAAATAGTTGTTTTTTCGTGCTCTAATTCCTTTTTCCGAGCATTATCCTCCCCTTCTCCCCAATCTATATCTATCGAATCATCAAAAGCTACTTCGACAAACATCTCCCGTAGGTTTACAGTGTCATCTGCATGCAATTCAATAGATGGTCTACTTAAAAAAGTATAACCGTTGCGTTCGCCCTCAAGATGTAAATACTTGGACAATTCAATCAAAAAGGTCTCGCCAAAACTCGCTAAAGGCCCCCAATCTTTGGAATGAAGATATACCCTATAGACATTAGGCACATAAACTTGGGAAATACTCACCTGTTTATGGCGAAACATCTCCTTCACGAGTTCCTTAGCAATTTCCACTGGTTGAAGACGGGTTGCTGTTTTCCTGAACGGCCCCGTAAAAAAAAGTTCAGCTACCTCCTCAAAGCGAGCTAAAAGACTCATCCTTATCCACCTTCCATTGACCACGGAGTTGACCACAGGCTGCATCGATATCCGTGCCCCGTTCCTCTCGAATTGAAACTGCGATAGCGTAACGCTCTAAGGTTCTGGCAAATTCATACAACTCTTCGGTTTTTGGCCTACCCATTTTTGTTTCAGCCACAGGATTTACAGGTATAAGATTGACATGAGCTAAAAAACCCTGTAAGAGTCTCCCTAGTGCCTCGGCACTAGCTTGGTTCACTTCTCCAGCGATTAAGGCTACCTCAAAGGTAATCCGCCTGTTGGTTAGTTCAATATACTCACCACAAGCGTTCATCAATTCTTTTAAAGGATAACGCCGATTAAGGGGTACTAAAGCATCCCGAACACTATCAAGCGCAGAATGGAGTGACACTGCCAACCCCACTTGAGGGTTATCTCTCGCTAATTGTCTAATTTTCGGTGCCACTCCACTTGTGGAAATTGTCATTCGGCGCATGCCAATATTTTGACCTGACTCTTGATTTAAGATTTCAAGCGCCTTAAGCACAGCTTCATAATTAAGTAAAGGCTCTCCCATACCCATAAACACAATATTTGTAACCTTTGATAGAGGATCTTCTTGAGACATCAAACGACTAATCTCTAAAACCTGTCCGACAATCTCACCCACACTTAAATCCCTACAGAAACCGCCCAAGCCCGTAGCACAAAACGCACACCCTACTGCACAACCAACTTGAGTAGAAACACAAACCGTCTGCCGATTCCGTGAAGTATCTCGCTCATAATTCATGAGAACGCATTCAATGCTTTCCCCATCCTCTAAGCCAAATAAGTATTTACGCGTTCCATCCTGGGCTCGCTGCTCCTTTAATAACTTTAACGGCGCTAAATTGAGCAACGTTTTTAACTTTTCGCGTTCAGCTGCCGGAATATTATGCATTTCATCCCAGGTCTGAACTCCCTTTTGTTGTACCCAACGAAACAATTGTTGCGCTCTAAAGCGTTTCAAACCAAGTCCTTGGCATAATTCAATCAGTTCTGTTTCCAGACATCCTCGCAATTCTAAGCTTCCCATTAGTATTCACCTAATTCATTCCAGTTAAACTCCCCGACAACGGAATTTAGCTATGAAAAATCCGTCAGTCCCCTGCCGCTGGGTAAGTAACTGTAACATACCCTTCTCAGCCAGCTTAATGTCCGACTCATCTAATTGCATAAAAGGTATAGTTTTGGCAATATTTACTACTTCAAATTCCGGGTGATTCTGCCTAAACCTTTTAACCACTTCAAAATTCTCCTCTGGTTCAATGGTACAAGTCGAGTATACCAATTCGCCACCCACCGCTACACATTTAGCGGCTTGTTCAAGGATTTGAAGTTGTAGTACAGGGAGAGTTTGGAGATCAGCCTCCTGTTTCTGCCATCGTAAATCGGCTTTACGTCTAATAATTCCCAACCCCGAACAAGGAGCATCGACTAATACCCGTTGCATAGTCCGAGGTTCTACTCTAGGTAATTGGCGTGCATCGCCCAACACTGGGCGAATAATCCCGATTCCCAAGCGTTCAGCGAGTTCTCTTACCAGTTCTAATTTATGGGGATAAATATCATAAGCTAGAATCTCACCCTGATCATCCATCAGTTGAGCAATATGGGTCGTCTTGCCACCTGGAGCACTACAAGCATCTAAGACGACTTGCCCTGGGCTTGGCTGTAAAACATGGGCCACTAACTGCGAACTTTCGTCTTGCACTGTAAAGAAACCAGCTTGGAAACTCTCCAAGCGTTCTAGCCCCCCAAAATCTTGAATAGCTAAGCTTTCTGGCACTCTGGTCCCTAACTCTACTTTAACCCCTTCAACCTGAAGCGCCTTTAACAAATCTTCACGCGAAATCTTCAAGGTATTGGTACGGATCCAGGTTGGGGATGGTTCATTATTCAGCTTACAAAGTTTCTCTGTTTCCGTGAAGCCCCAACGTTTCCACCAGCGTCGCACCAGCCACTCTGGATGGGAATAACGTATAGTAAGATAACGGACTGGTTCTCTTTCCTTGTTCGGCCAGGGTAAACCCCAACCCTGAAGTAATACCTGACGCAAAACACCATTCACTAAACCAGAAAATTTGGGATCCTGTCCTTTGGCCATTTCTACCCCTTCATTAATCGCTACAGCCCCTGGTATCCTATCAAGGTAGAGTATTTGGAAGACAGTGACCCTTAATATTTCCCGAATTGAGGGTGGCAAGGCCGACATAGGTTTGCGCAAATGTTGTCGGAGTGCAAAATCCAGCGTATGGCGATTTTTGAGCACACCATTGACCAGCATCGTAATTAATTGGCGATCCCGGGAATCTAGGGTATACTTCAAAAAACTTTGCAATAGGAGGTTGGCATAGGAGCCTCCTTCTTCAACCCGAAGTAGGACCTGTACTGCTTGCCAACGAGCACTTTCTTTAGTCATCTCGGTTACGCCCTTGAGCAAGGATAATAAAGCGGGCTAATTGTAAGACAGCCGCTAAAGCTGCAGCTACATAGGTAAGTGCAGCAGCGTTCAAAACTGAGCGTGCACCTCGCACCTCGTCAGCCTCTAACATTCCACCTTCTTGCAAAAGAGCCATTGCGCGATTACTAGCATTAAACTCAACTGGCAAAGTAATAAGTTGAAACACCACTGCAAACGAAAAAAGCAGAATGCCGATTTGCAATAAAAAACCAAAAGATGACATAAAGAAGCCCACTAAAATCAGAATAGGTCCTAAGCTACTCCCAAAATTGGCTACTGGAACAAACGATGAACGCAATTGCAGGGGAAAATATCCGCTGGCATGTTGTAAGGCATGTCCGGTCTCATGAGCAGCAACGGCTACAGAGGCCAAGGAGTTTCCCTGATAAACGTCCTGACTCAAACGCAGCACCCTGGTTCTTGGATCATAATGGTCCGATAACTTGCCGCCAATCGCTTCAATCTGAACATCATAAAGCCCTTTACTTTGCAAGATAGCCCGAGCTACTTGGGCTCCGCTCATTCCCTTGCGTGAACGAACCTCGGAATAACGCCGAAAGGATGAAGAGATCTTAAACTGAGCATATATGGACAATATAATCGCTGGAACCAACAAGATCATCGTGGGGTCCCATCCAAAACCGAGCATAGGCTTTCCTCCTATCTAAATTAAAAACTCTCCGATTTGGCCGTGTCTTCCTAAAAAGAAGTCTCGGGCAGGCATTATTCGTTTACCTGCAGGTTGAACCTGTCTAAGTAAGATTTGTCCTTCTCCAGTCTCGATGATAATACCATCATCAACTATCCTGAGAACCTTGCCAAACATTTGGACAGAATTTACCTTGGTTGTATCTCCAAATATGGGCTCGCCCTTTACGACTGATCCTGACCTACTTTGAATACTAATACCTTGCTTATTTAAATCAGTTGTTTGCTGTTCGTTGGTTGTACTTATGATCGAACTCCGCCAAACTTTAACGTTTTCTCCTTGATAAGTTGTAAAGGCACCTGGCCACGGGTTCAAGCCCCGAATCTGGTTATGAAGCTCAATTGCGCTACGTGACCAATCAAGCTCTTCATGCTCCCTTTTAAGAGGTGGAGCATAACTACTTTCGCCTAATTGAGCAACAGCTTGTAATTCTCCCTGAACCCAGGCCTTAATAGTCTGAATAAGTAGTTCCCCACCCTTAGCAGCCAAGGCATCATGAATTTCTCCGGTTGAAGCCTGCGGAGAAATGGGGCAAACTTTCTTCAGTAACATATCCCCAGTATCTAAACCCTCATCCATCAGCATTATCGTTACACCTGTTTGTACTTCACCCTTGATAACTGCCCAATGAATAGGGGCAGCTCCCCTATAGGCTGGAAGTAAAGAAGCATGTACATTTAAGCAGCCCTTGGTCGGCAAACTTAATATTTCAGGAGGTAGTTTTTTTCCATAAGCTACAACAACAATCAACTCCGGTACTAAAGCGCATAAAAGCTCAAAGACTTCGGGAGTTTTTATGTTTTCCGGTTGGCAAACAGTCAAACCGAGTTCTTGCGCGGCAACTTTAATAGGACTAGGTTTTAATTGCTTTCCTCGACCAGCAGACCGATCCGGCTGAGTAAATACAGCCAAAATCTCATGTCCCTCTTGAACTAAAGCATTTAGTGAAGAAACAGCAAAATCAGGCGTTCCCATAAAAACAATCCTCATCTCTTCCCACCTACTTTTTTCGATAAGTCTTCTTCGCAATGTCGACAAACAACACTCCCTCTAGATGATCTATCTCATGTTGTAGCGCACGAGCCATTAAATCCTTAGCCTGTATATCTATCAGCTCACCCTGACGATTCAGCCCCTGTACCCTAACCTTAGTAGCCCTAGTAACATCCCCTGTCATTTCAGGTATACTGAGACATCCTTCTGCATCCTCTGCTGCACCATATTTCTCTAGAATGACAGGATTAATCAGCTCTAGACGACCCTCACCAATATCAATCACTATGACTCGCTTAGAAACGCCAATTTGGGGCGCCGCCAAGCCTAATCCTTCTGCTGCATACATAGTATCAGCCATGTTATCTAACAATTTTTCGATCGTAGGCGACATTTGATTTACTTCCATGGCCTTTTCCCGTAAGATCGGAGCACCTATTTCTACTATTTGATATACCGCCATCTCTTCTACCCCCAACCAGATTTAATCGATACACTCTATTTATCCTATTCCTTTATCTTCTTTTCGAACTTCAAATATAATCTCTACCTTCTGAAATGCCTTCCGTTCTCCATACTCTGTCTTCTAATTTCGAACCTCGCGCCTCGCGCCTCGATTATGAGAGTGGATCAACTTCAATATTTAGGTTAATTCCATTACTCGATGGCATATTATACAACCCTTCGACTCCCAAGTGTAAAAAAGCTCTTAATATATCCAAGTTTTTAGCTTTTACAGACACTTGCCAGCGATAGAGGTTCTTCAAACGGGGAAGCATTGCCGGAGCGGGACCTAGGATATCTAACTCAGTATCCCCATATTTTGGATCGGTCATTCCTTGCCTTAGGGAGGCGACCAGATCATGAGCAGCTCTAATGACCCGTTCCTCAACTTCATGCAAAAGTAAGACCCTAATCACATGGGTAAAGGGTGGATAATTGAGGAGCTGCCGGTAACGAATTTCTTCCCAGAAGAACCCAGGGTAATCATGCACTGAGGCCTTAATAATTGCCCGATCGGTAGGCGAATACGTTTGAACAACCACTTCTCCGGCTTTAGTACTTCGACCCGCTCGACCGGATACCTGGGTCAACAATTGAAAGGTTCTTTCCCGTGCTCGAAAGTCAGGCATATTCAAAGCTTGATCGGCGGCAATAACACCTACAAGTGTCACATTGGGAAAATCCAGCCCTTTAGCCATCATTTGCGTCCCTACTAAAACAGCAGCTTCTTGCTTTTTGAAGCTTTCAAGAATCAAACGATGCGCTTCTTTGGAACGAGTGGTATCCCAGTCCAGACGCATCACTTTAATATCTGGAAGTAGACCTAGTAGTTCCTCTTCAACCCGTTGCGTCCCTTGACCAAAAAAACGGATATAACGGCTGCCACACTGAGGACAGCGATGGGGTGTCTCCTCTTCATGGTTACAGTAATGACAACGCATTTTATTTCCCGCACTGTGAAAGGTCAACGCTACATCACAACTTGGGCAACGTACAGTGTACCCACACTCCCGACAAACCACAAAAGTAGAATATCCTCGGCGATTCAAGAAGAGCATACTTTGCTCCCCTTTTTTCACCCTATCGCGAAGTTTAGCTTGTAAGCTATAAGAGAAAATACTCCGATTACCCTGTAATAACTCTTGGCGCATATCCACTATCTCAACCGGCGGGAGTAAACTGCTCCCCACACGTTTGGTTATGGTGATAAGACTCACTTTACCGGTTCGGGCGGCGGCATAGGCCTCTAAAGACGGGGTTGCACTAGCTAATAAGACGACTCCATTTCTCTGTTCCATGCGTTTGCGTGCTACATCCCGAGTATGGTATTTAGGATTTACATTTTGTTTATAGGCGCTATCATGTTCCTCGTCCATAATTATAAGGCGTAAATTCGGTAAAGGAGCAAAAACTGCTGAACGGGCCCCGATGACAAGTCGTTTTTTTCCCGCGATGATATCTTCCCAAACTCTGACCTTTTCCGCGGCCTGTAACCCAGAATGTAGCACCGCAACGCTCGTATCAAACTGGGCCTGAAAATAATCAGAAATTTGAGGGGTAAGGGAAATCTCTGGCACGAGAAGTATCGCATCTCCACCTTCTGCCAACAACTTAGTGATCACACGCAGATAGACTTCTGTTTTTCCGCTTCCTGTAACCCCATGAAGTAAAAGTGTACTAGACGTTTTTTGTTCAGCAGCAGTTTGCAAAAAAGCTACTATTTCCTCAACCGCCGACTCTTGTTCTAAAGTTAATTTCTTAATCGCACTCTGATCTTCAACTGCTTCCCTATCGAGTTTATCCCCGGCAACATTAACAACTACAGATGAATCCGTTGACCCCAAAACCTCCAGAGAGTTCCATTGAGAAACAAACCGTAATTCACGCCTCAGCCAGCCCTGTTTTTCAAACGCTTCGATAGTCGGCTTCAATAGATTTGCTCGCTTCAAATAGGTTGCTAGCGGTAAAGCCTTACGCCGAGCCCGCTGAAGGATTGCCAAGGCCTTAAATGTTTCTTGATCTAAAAATTTGAGAGCCTGAACATCCTCATCCGAAGAGGTAACCAAAGGAATAACCCACTCTTCAACTTTACCTTTTAACAACGGCCATACGGTATGCATACTTTGAGCTTTCGAACAAATTGTTGTCTCAGCCAACCAACGGGCTAATTTTATCAGCTCCTCCGGGACCGTTACTTCTCCCCCTATGGTCTTAGAAATCGGTCGCAATTGTTTAACGGTTAATTCTACAGGAAGTTCATCTGTAATATCAACAATCAATCCCTGAACTAAGCGGTGTTGTAAAGGAACAAGCACTCTCATGCCTACTCTATGAGTTATGCCTTCTGGTAATAAATAATGATAGCTTCTATCCAGACGCCGATTTGCTACATCTACAAGCACCTCTGCATACAACACTCCGACGCCCCCTATTCGATGTTCGATGTTCGATATTCGATATTCGATGTTCGAACTTAAGATTTTTGGTTTCTAACCTACGGCTTCGAAACACGAGTCACGATGCGCGATGCTCGAAGGGTGAAACTCGATATACTAAATCTCGAACTTCGCGCTTCGAACCTCGAATCGAATCTTGATCAGCCTCGTTCATCTTATCCAATTTTCGAACCTCGCTCCTCGAACTTCGAACATCAATTATGCATCTAGTTTAACACATCCTCCAGTTTCAAGTTAGTTTTAGGCCTAAAAAGCTATAGGGCATACAATTTCGACGTTATAATTTAGCTTTCCTGCATAAGAAACTAAGATTGGATTTAATCCTACTTATTTCCCTTCAAGCGCTGGTTATGTCCATCCCCACTGCGGTGATGGGTGGAATCACTATTCTCTTATTTGGTATGATCGGAGCCACCGGTTTACGAACCCTAATTGAAGCGAAAGTAGACTTTTCCAAGACCAAAAACCTGATTATTGCTTCGATTATCTTCGCTCTAGGAATTGGCGTAAGCAACCACAGCGTGGCTTGGGCTACAGGTGCTGGCATTCTCTTGAATCTAATTTTGCAAGATGAAAAAACAGCCTAAGGGAAACGCTAGAAAAAAGGCGGACCACATTCAATTACTTGTCGTTCCGCCGAGTTCCGCTGAATAGAAACCTCCACCTGCATGACGATTCCGAGGGCCTTCCCTCATCATGTTTCTCATTGTGCGGGGGACGTACCTCGGGGGAAGCTTTTATCATTAGTTTTCTGCGATTCCGTTGAATTCCTATCTATATTTTTTGCTCTCTGCCTGTAGAAGTCCAAAAGTTGCTTACTGCTCATTCCTTTTGTTTCTTCGTAATGCTTGTCACGAACATCCCTAATCATTTTCATTTCTTTTGATTCTTCGAGCATTTCAATCATCCTCCTCTAAAAGTTCATACGGTGGTATCAAGGCTATTTCGCCATAGCCGAGCATTCGATTAACTCCATTAACACCAATGAAAGCACGTAATTTCAGAATATGTTTAAAATTCCACGATACGATCGCATTACATCCAGCGAAAGTAGCTGCAGCAACATGTATAGAATCATCCACGCATTTGGGAGGCAAAACACCTAATATTAAATATCGTTGTGCTAAATCAGTTATTTCTTCAGTTAGTTCAATCGTATGAACAGAAACCTCTTTCAAATGCTCACCAAGCACTGTTTTCTTAGGTTCAGGGCAATCAGCTATTTCAGCTTCTGTTACTTCGGATATATAAACATCAAATTGTCCGGCTTTTACATCGTCCCAAAACTTAAGCGTAATTGCCATTTTTTCAGGAACATCATCCGCTTGGAGATGGCTGATTACCGACGTATCAAGGTATATTTTCAGCTTCTTCATCTTCGTTATCTCCCATCTTTAGGTTCATATTACATTATACCTCATATTGAATAAAACATAAATTACCAATCCAGGAATTGGTTTATTGAAGTCTGAAAATGGGCAACGGATATACTTTGACCTTATTTGGAAAGATAGGTATAAGAGGACTGGAAATAACCTGTTTCAGACAAATTTTTAATTCTTCCATAATCTTGTAGGGCGGAGCATAAAATTTCAGAATATCCATCAATGCCTCAAATTTACGTAACCCTCTTAATATACCATTTCCTGATTTTCTACAGAGAAGTAAGCAGGGAATAATCACCAATAATTATTTTTTTGGTGGGTCAAGTTCAGAGTTCTAATGAGAAAAAAGGCACTCAAGCAAAGCATGAGTGCCTTTTTAATATCTCCAAAACCAAAACCCAGCAATACTCTACAAATAGACCTTTTATAGACCCGCTAATTGCCTAAGCTTATCAACCTGATCAGTCTTTTCCCAAGGTAGATCTAAATCCGTACGCCCAAAATGTCCATAGGCAGCCGTTTGTTTATAGATCGGACGGCGTAAATCTAAGGTCTTAATAATTCCGGCTGGACGCAAATCAAAAGTAGCATTAATTAGTTCCACGATTTTTTCATCAGAAACCTTACCAGTCTCGAAAGTCTCTACGGAAATGGAAACAGGATGAGCTACTCCGATAGCATAAGCCAACTGAATCTCACAACGTTCAGCCAAACCAGCTGCTACAATATTTTTGGCAACATAACGAGCTGCATAAGCCGCAGAACGGTCAACCTTAGTGGGATCTTTCCCGGAAAAAGCGCCTCCACCATGTCGAGCCATCCCACCATACGTATCCACAATGATTTTTCGTCCGGTCAAACCAGCATCTCCTTGAGGACCACCAATCACAAAACGCCCTGTGGGGTTGATAAAATACTTAGTCTTCTCATCTAGGAGCTCAGCAGGAACCGTTGGAAAAACAACGTGTTCCAAAAGATCCTTACGAATTTGTTCTTGTGAAACCTCGGGGTGATGTTGGGTTGAGATAACAATCGTGTCAATCCTAACTGGTTTATGATCTTCATACTCTACTGTAACCTGAGTTTTTCCATCTGGGCGCAAAAAATCAAGCAGTCCTGATTTACGAACCTCACTCAAACGCAAAGCCAAACGATGAGCCAAGTCAATCGGTAGGGGCATATAACTATCCGTCTCATTCGTAGCATAGCCAAACATCATGCCTTGATCGCCTGCTCCGATGGACTCAATCTCATTCTCAGATATGTCCCCAGCTTTAGACTCCAAAGCCTGATCCACCCCGAGGGCAATATCCGCAGACTGCTCACCGAGAGAAATTAACACTGCGCAGGTATCGGCATCAAAACCAAATTTGGCACGCGTATAACCAACTCCCCTGATCGTATCTCGCACGACGCGGGGAATATCTACATAACAAGACGTAGTTATCTCACCACTCACAAGCACCAAACCTGTGGTAACTGTGGTCTCACAGGCGACCCTAGCGTTAGGATCCTTTGCAAAAATGGCATCTAGAATAGCATCGGAAATCTGGTCACAGATTTTATCTGGATGCCCCTCTGTAACTGACTCAGAAGTAAACAATTTCTTGACCATTTAGTATTTATTCCTCCTTCTTTTCCAGACCGAGTAGGACGGCAATCTCATGAACCAGATGTCGTGCAATCTCGATTTTCTGTAATTGGGGCCAATCTATCCTTTTCCCATCTGGGAAGAGAAAGCTAACTATATTTGTTGGACTGCCAAACCCTGCTCCAGGCTTCGTAACATCATTGGCAACCAATAGATCTACGTTCTTTTGGCGCATTTTTTCCTGCGCATAGCTTAATAAGTTTTCCGTTTCCGCAGCAAACCCTACCAAAAGTTGCCGTGTCTTCCTTTGACCCAGTTCAGCTAAAATATCCGGGTTAGGGATAAGCTCCAAATGTAAGCTTGTCCCCTGTTTTTTGATCTTTTGTTCAGAGGTATTCGCTGGTCTGTAATCCGCAACTGCTGCAGCCTTGACTACAATATCTGTATCCGGGAAATATTTCAGCACGGCCTGCTGCATTTCAAGAGCCGTCATCACAGATACCAGCTTAACTCCTGCTGGAGCCATTAAGGCTGTCGGAGCACTTACCAGAGTAGTCTCCGCTCCCGCTTCCTGTAGTGCTTGCGCCACTGCATAGCCCATCAGCCCAGAGCTCCGATTTCCCAGATAACGCACAGGATCTAAGGGCTCTTGCGTCCCTCCTGCAGTAACCAAAGCTTTTTTTCCTATAAGACATTTAGACCTAGCAAAATGTTCTATAACTTTATTAACAATTTCCAGCGGTTCACTCATCCGTCCATCACCCTCAGATCCACAGGCTTGAAAGCCTGCTGCCGGTCCGATAATCTGAATATCACGTTTTTGTAAACGAGCAAGATTTTCCTGAGTTGCTGGATGATGATACATGGCATGATTCATAGCTGGAGCTACAAAAATCGGTTTGCGCACAGCCAAAAGAACAGTCGTGAGAAAGTCATCAGCCAACCCCATAGCCATTTTAGCCAAGAGATTGGCCGTTGCTGGCACAATAATTACGGCATCAACTTTTTCCGCCAGCGCAATGTGGGCCACATTCCAAAGTTTCGGTTCATTAAACAGCTCTAAATGGACAGGATTGGCCGAAAGACTACGTAGGGTTAACGGAGCGATAAATTGAGTTGCTGCCTCCGTCATGACCACGTGGATTTCCACTCCACATTTACGCAAACGACTTACAACCTCGGCAGCTTTATAGGCGGCGATGCCACCGGAAATACCAATAAGAATTGTTTTGCCCTGAAGCATTATTAAAGTTCCTCACTGATTCGTTCAAAATGGATCCTGCCTTGAGCGATTTCTTCTAAGGCTATACTTACCGGTTTAGCACCTTTAGCATGACCTTCATAATTCGAGGTCTCCATCAAAGAGCGTGCGCGTTTTGCAGTAGCCACTACTAGCGTATATTTACTTTCCACCTTATTCATTAGAACATCAAGTGATGGTTGTTGCATAATAGAATTCCCCCTTTAAAACACAAACGGTTTCCTTTTTACTCGACATTTTTCGGCTACTAAGATACTTCTTAGTTTATCCACACCAGCGGGAATTTCATCGTTAACTACCACGTAATCATACTCCGTAAGATACTCCATTTCGTGAACGGCCATAGCCAAACGTTTCTGAATAACTTCTTCGGATTCTGTACCTCGTTTATGAATCCGCTCAGAAAGCACATCAATCGAGGGAGGAACAATAAATACAAACACTCCTTGGGGAAAACGTTTTTTAACTTGGAGCGCTCCTTGAATCTCAATCTCCAAGATAACATCTTTTCCAGCCTGAATGAACTGTTCCACAGCAAAATGAGGGGTTCCATAAAAGTTCCCGCAAAATTCTGCCCATTCCAGTAGTTCTTGGTTTTCAATCATGTTTTCGAATTCCTCGCGACTTCGAAAAAAGTAACTGACTCCATCTACCTCACCAAGACGGGGTGCCCGGGTAGTTGCGGAAACTGAATAATTAATGGACGGTTGTTGGCGCAACAACTCCAAACACAATGTTCCCTTACCTGCCCCAGAGGGTCCAGAAAGGACAATCAATAAACCATGGTTATCCTCCATTTTACTCCCCCTAATCAGCGGGATCTTCAACGTGTGCACTCGTTTCTTTAGCCGAAAGACGATGTGCTACGGTTTCAGGTTGAACAGCCGAAAGAATCACATGATGGCTGTCACAGATAATCACCGCACGTGTACGTCGCCCATAGGTTGCATCGATCAGCATGCCCGCGTCCCTGGCTTCCTGAATAATGCGTTTGATCGGTGCCGACTCCGGACTAACAATGGAAATAATCCGGTTTGCCGATACAATATTGCCAAACCCGATATTGATTAGTTTAATATCCAAGCTTAACCCTCCATTCTATTCTATGTTTTGAATTTGCTCCCGAACCTTTTCCAGTTCACTTTTAAGTATCACAACAATTTGTGCGATCACTAAATCATTAGCCTTTGAACCAATCGTATTGATTTCCCTATTCATTTCTTGAATCATAAAATCTAGTTTTCGACCAATCGGTTCATCCTTCTCAAAAGCTAAGCGGCTCTGTATCAAATGACTATCCAAGCGTACTAACTCTTCCGTTATCGAAGCCCGCTCAGCAAAAATAGCCACTTCATTGGCCATTCTCACTTCATCCATAATGGCTTCTCCGACGAGGATTTGAATACGTTCCTTTAGCCGTTTCTGGTAATCAACAACAACTTGGTCTGAGCGCGCAGTTACTTTTTCTATCTCGGTAGAAAGGAAATTTAATCTGCGCAAAATGTCCTCCGTTAATTTCTGGCCCTCTACACTACGCATCATAACAAAACCATTTAACGCCAACGCTAAAGCCTGTAAGCAAACATCCCACAAAATTTCAAGATCTATTTCTGGTTCTTCAACCGTAAGCACCTCTGGTAAACTTGCTAAACGATAAACATCGGGTTCATACACCGTTTTCAGTGCAAAAGCAAGTTCCTTCAGTGTATTATCATACGATAGTGCTAAATCTTTGTCAAGCTTAACCATTCTCTTTTTCTCTTGCGTTTCCGTGATATTAAGATAGACCTCAATTCGTCCGCGTTGGACGTTTTGCTGAATTACTTTCCTAATGCGATCTTCAAATCCGCCATAAGTTTTCGGGAGCCGTACCACTATTTCTAAAAATCGATGATTCACCGCTTTTAATTCCAGAGTAAATTGATAGCCCTTACCTCTAGCCTCTCCACGCCCGAATCCCGTCATACTATTTACCATATTTTACCTGGTCAAACCCCTAGCAACCAGGACTTTTCACCCCCATCCTTAAATTCATTGTACCATATTTCGGTATGTATTTTCTATTTTCGAGAAAACCACAGTTTAAACTCACTAACTTATCCCACGGTTTCAAAACACTGTCCACATCAGTAAAAACATCAAACCCTAAATCTACACCTAAAGCAAACTAACTCGCTTAACGCGAGTTAGTTTGCTTTAGCTAAGTTTAGCTAAACTTAGCTAAGTTGTCTACATTTGTGACTCAATGTTTGGGGGTAAGTGTCTGACCTTTGATTTGGCCTAGGTTATAACCATTTACCGCAGAAAGTGTAAACTGCAGATCCGGTCATATAGACATGATCATCTTCGCCCCATTCAATCTGGAGGTCTCCACCTGGTAAATGAACTGTCACGGCTCTTTCGGTTAACCCATTGAGCACTGAAGCAACAGTCGCTGCACAGGCTCCCGTACCACAAGCTAACGTAGGTCCAGCACCTCGTTCCCAGACCTTCATGGTTATTTCCTTAGAGGAATCAACTCGTATAAATTCAACGTTCGTTTTTCTCGGAAACAAAGCATGTTTTTCTATGGCTGGTCCGAGCCTTTCAAAGTCTAGGTTTTCAAAATCTTCCCCAAAAATTATACAGTGAGGGTTACCCATCGAAACTGCTGAATATTGCAGGCTAACCCCTTCGACTTCCAAGAAGGCTCTAACCACAGGTTCCATAGAAGCATTAACAGGAATGAGTGCTGGTTTTAAAATAGGTTTTCCCATATCGACTCTAACAGCACTCACCCTATTCCCTTCAAGGGTAAGTTGGAGGGATAGTACTCCTGCTAAAGTCTCCACAGTTAAGGGATTAGTCGTTACGTACCCTTTGTCAAAAATGAAGCGGGCAAAACAACGTATACCATTCCCACACATTTCCGGTTCTGAACCGTCAGGATTAAAGATACGCATCTTAGCATCGGCAATAGCTGAAGGGAGCACTATGACCAGTCCATCCCCACCGATCCCTAACTGACGATGACAGAGTTGCTGAGCCAAATTAGGATAATCGGACCCGTTTCCCGCTATAGAAAAATGATCTAGGAAAACGAAATCATTTCCTAGACCATGCATTTTCCAAAAATCCATCTTACACCCACTTTCGAAGCGCGAGGCTCGAGGCGCGAGGCGCGACGAGACAGCCTATTTTTGAGGTACGATGCGCGATTTCGTTCGAACTTCGTGCATCGCGCATCGCGCCTCGAATTTAGCATACTACGCCCCGAGCAATGGGTCAATCGTTTAAAGCAAGTATCCACGAGAGAAATTCAGCTTATTCACAAACCCTAAAATAATTTGTCATCAAGATGCGTCTGTGCTAATTGACATCCTTTACTATAATGTATACACTATGTATATACATTATAGTAAAGGAGCTGGAATTATGTTAGCTAAGTTTCAAAAATGGGGAAACAGCCAAGGAATTAGAATTCCAAAACATCTTCTTACTATCACCTCATTTAATGAAGGGGATGAAGTAGAAATCATAGCAGAGTATGACAAAATCATTCTCCGCCATCCCCGTAATAAAATTAAGAAATATACAATTGAAGAGCTATTTGCCGATTATCATGGCGACCATAAGCCTACAGAAGAAGAATGGGGTCAACCTTCCGGAAAGGAGGAGTGGTAATATGGGCTACACCCCATCCCAAGGAGACATAATTTGGCTTAATTTCAGCCCTCAGTCCGGACACGAGCAAAAAGGAAAAAGGCCTGCTCTGGTCATAAGTAATGATTTTTTCAACAAAAGAACCGATCTTTCCCTTGTTTGTCCCATAACCTCTACGAAAAGAGATTATCCGCTACATGTTGAAATTCATACTTGCACCAAAATAACTGGGTATATAATGGTGGGGCAGGTAAAGTCTGTCGACTGTTTTTCTAGATACGCTGAGTTTATCGAAAAAGCGCCTGACGAACTTACTCAAGAAGTATTATCACGGCTTTATGCCTGTTTCTAGCTCTTCGTCGATGCGCGATGTTCGATGCGCGAAGCGCGATTTCGTTCGAACTTCGCGCTTCGCGCCTCGCGCCTCGCATTAGATAGCGGTCTTCCGTTCGAACCTCGAGCATCGAGCCTCGCGCCTCGCCTAAGCTTAGCGTCTTCCGTTCGAACCTCGAACTACGAGCCTCACGCCTCGCATTGAGGTACCAGCCAGCCAAGTATTCTTAATTAGGCGAACAAAGCCCATTAAAACGGATGGTCCGCCGGCTACAACTAAAATCAAACCCCATTGCCACCCTACTAAAGGAGTCGTCTTGAAAATCACTTGTAATACGGGCGTATAGATCACCGCCAATTGCATAATAGTCGAAGTTGCAACCGCTGCTACAATATAGGGATTTTTGAAAATACCCACTTCGAAGATTCCCCGTTCTTCGGAGCGACAATCGAAAACATGAAACAACTGTGAAAATACCAAGGTAGAAAAGGCCATGGTCCGAGCACCCAGCATAGTCACGCCCATGAAAAGCGCTGCCACGAAAACTATCAATGTCCCCAAACCAATAATGGTTCCCCGAATCCCAATCTTGGCAGCTAAACCACGTGCAAAAATGCTTTCTCCAGGTTTCCGCGGCGGACGGTTCATAATCCCGGGTTCAGCTCCATCAACACCTAACGCCATAGCTGGCAAACCATCCGTGACTAAATTAACCCACAGAATCTGGATAGGTAATAAAGGCAAAGGTAACCCAACCAAGGTTGCTAGAAACATTGTTAATACTTCTCCTAAGTTACAAGAAAGCAGGTAACGAATAAATTTCCGGATATTATCGTAGATCGCCCTGCCTTCCTCCACTGCAGCCACAATGGTCGCAAAATTATCATCACCCAAGATCATTGCCGAAGCTTCCTTAGCCACATCTGTTCCTGTTTTACCCATGGCGACTCCAATATCGGCCTCTTTGAGAGCAGGAGCGTCGTTCACCCCATCACCTGTCATCGCCACAACTTGACCACGCGTTTTATACGCCCTGACAATCCGCAACTTATCTTTAGGGGTAACCCTAGCATATACTGAAACATCCATGACTGATTGAGCTAATTCCTCATCGTTCATTTCTTGAATTTCTACCCCTGTTAAGATTCCAGACGAACCTCCCCTGACAATTCCCAGCTCATGGGCAACCGCCTCGGCAGTCAAACGATGATCACCCGTAATCATGACGGGCTTAATTCCTGCTCTGCGGCAAACTTGAATGGCCTTCCCGGCACTCGCTCTAGGTGGGTCAATCATCCCAGCAAGACCTACAAAAGTAAGGCCTTCTTCAAGATGCTCATCTAGTCCCTCATCCCCAGCTAACGGTTTTTCCGCAAGGGCTAGAACACGCAAGGCCTGTCCAGCCATTTTATCATTAGCCTGAAGAATCTCACGTTTGCGTAGCTCTGTAAGTTCTAAAATACCCTGTGTGGTTAATTCTCGTTGACATAATTTTAAGACCACATCTGGAGCACCCTTAATATAAGCCTTTTTACCTTGTTTCGTTTGATAGATAACGCTCATTCGTTTACGATCTGAGTCAAACGGAATTTCCCCAATCCGTTTCTCCTTGCGTTCAAGGGTTTCACGCCAGATTCCAGCTTTAGCTGCCAAGACAAGCAGTGCTCCCTCAGTGGGATCTCCTTCAATTCCCCAAGGTGCTTCTTTACTTGAGGAACGAAATAAGCCAGCGACTTGGACCCCTTTCTTCGTGAGTAGCGAATTATTGCAGAGAGCTGCAACCTTCAGACTGGCTCTGATGGGATCTTTTTCTTTCCCAGGATCCGCCCCGTGAAAATCTCCTTTGGGATCATACCCATAGCCACTAATCCCAATCATCCGTCCATCAGAATAAATTTGCCGAACAGTCATTTCATTTTGAGTTAAGGTTCCTGTCTTATCTGAACAAATCACCGTAGCACAACCCAAGGTTTCCACTGCCGGAAGTTTACGAATGATCGCATTCCGCTTAACCATCCGTTGAACACCAATAGCTAAGGCGACTGTGACGATAGCCGGTAAGCCTTCAGGTATAGCAGCAACTGCCAAAGAAACACCAGCAAAAAACATTTTATAGAAACCTTCCCCCCGTAAAATGCCTGTAATAACTACAAGTGTACAAACTGCGAAACTGATCAAGACCAGCCATTTACCCAATTGATCTAAGCGTTTCTGCAGGGGGGTTTCTTCCTCTTGCACAGCTTGGATCATCTCGGCGATAACACCCATTTCTGTATTCATCCCAGTCGCGATAACCACTCCGGCACCCTTACCCTTGATCACAACAGTACCCATATAGCCGATATTTCGGCGATCAGCCATCGGGGTTAGTTCATCCATGATCGGAGCTATCGTTTTGGTCACTGCCTGTGATTCTCCAGTCAGTGCAGATTCCTCTACTCCCAAACTGACCGCTTGAATCCAGCGTAAATCTGCCGGAATACGATCTCCGGCCTCTAATAAAACGATATCCCCAGGTACAAGGTCTGCAGCTGGAATACGTTCTTCGACACCCTCTCTCAAAACACGTGCTTCCGGTGCTGTCAAGGAACGCAAAGATTCCATGGAGCGTTCCGCCCTATATTCCTGGATAAAGCCTAAAACAGCGTTAATGATGAGAATAGCCATAATCGTTACAGCATCCGCAATTTCACCTAATAATCCCGAAACGACTGTCGCAGCTAATAACACCAAAACCATAAAATCCTTAAATTGACCCAAGAATAAAAACACTGGATTAACCTGTTTCTTGACAGTTAAGACATTTCTCCCAACCTCAGTAAGCCGTCGTTTAACTTCTCTTAAACCCAATCCCTTTTCCGGATGAACCTCCAATACCTTGGCTACTTCTAACCAAGGTAGGACGTGCCATGCCCTTTGCCGCATAAAGTACTCCTCCCTCATCTAGCTCAATTATGGCTAGTCCATCTTTATTCCGTAACCAAGAAAAAAATGACTTTTAAAATATGCTATAATAAAATCAGAGGTCAGATGCAAGAGGTCAGACCTTCAAATCAGAAATCAAATACATGAAGACGAAGTTCGAAATTTAAATTCATGCATCCACATTCAACTTTGAGAGGAGTTTAATCAGTATGGCTCTGGATGGAGTTACCCTCGCACATCTAGTTACTGAACTTACGCCCCAACTCGTTGGGGCTCGTATCGATAAAGTTTATCAACCGGAAAAGGAAGAAATTCATCTATTACTTAGAAATTCAGGTCAGCAATTTCGTCTTTTATTAAATGTTAAAGCTACCTCGGCTCGTCTTAACATTACTGATGAAACCAAGAAAAACCCCCAAAGCCCACCGATGTTCTGTATGATCCTGCGCAAGCACATCGAAGGAGGCAAAATCGTTGCTTTACTTCAAGTAGGTTTGGAAAGAGTAGTAACTTTAGTGATTCAAAACCGCAATGAATCCGGCGATCAGGTGTCCTTAAACCTACAGCTTGAAATCATGGGTAAACATAGTAATCTCCTCTTAGTTGATCCTACGACAAATACTATTCTGGATGGTATCAAACGTTATAGCCACAACTTAAGTCGTCATCGGGAAGTCTTGCCAGGGCGCAATTTTGTTTCTCCTCCCTCCCAAGGAAAAATTGACCCTTTGACCGATGAAGTGCTATGGCGTGAACAACTATATACTGAAACCCTAGGAAACTCGATTATCAGCATTTTAGTTAACAAATTCGCCGGAATCAGTCCTGAATTAGCCAGAGAACTCGTACTTCAGTCTGGATTAGAAGATAGCACTCGGCTACAGGAATGTGGCGAAATTGATTTAGCCCGCCTTTTTCAAAGCTATTCACGCTTAGCCCTTCTCCCGGGGACATCGCCAATTCAACCCTGTTTGTACTATGGCGATAAGCCAGACTTCAAAAATACTAGCCCAATCGCTTTTACCTTTGTACCTTTTCAACAATACTTAGGCTTAACTAGCGTTTCTGTCCCAACACTTAACGAGGCTATTCAACGTTTCTACCGTTTAAAAACGAATAATAACGCCTTAGAATCTAAACGAGGTTCCTTAAGAAAGATTGTTCAAGATTACTCTAAACATATGAGTAAAAAGCTTAATCTCTATGAGGAAGCTATCGCTTTCTCTGAAAAATCCTTGAACTATCAAAAGTGGGGAGAATTCGTAACTGCTAACCTTTACCGTATTCCTGCCGGAGCCAGCGAAGTTAGCGTAGAAGATTATTACCAATCTGATTTATCTTTACTAACTATTCCTCTTGACCCAAATTTGACCGCCAATGAAAATGCTCAACGCTATTATCATCTCTACAATAAAGCTAAAGCAACAATTCAAAAAACCGAACCCTTACAAACCGGAACCCTAGTGGAACTTAACTATTTAGAATCTTTGTTAGTCAGTATAGCTCAGGCTGTAACCCCTGTTGAACTTGATGATATCTATGCTGAATTAGTTGAACAAGAATATGTAGCTGGTAAACAGCAACAGATCACTAAGAAGAGTCTACGCAGTAAAAGAGTCCCGAAATTAGAAAATCCTAAACCTCGAACCTTCCGCTCAAGTGAAGGACGGATTATTCTGGTGGGTAAGAACAATCGCCAAAATGATTGGCTAACTTTAAGAAGAGGTAAGCCTACTGACCTTTGGCTCCATGTTAAAAATATACCTGGAGCTCACGTTCTTGTTCCGCTCGCCGAAGCTGAAGAGTTTCCAGATGACAATACACTAGAAGAAGCAGCTACCCTAGCAATCTATTATAGCCAAGCCCGAGGCTCAAGCCTTGTACCGGTGGACTATACCCATGTTAAACAGATCAAAAAACCTTACGGTGCCAAACCCGGCATGGTAATTTACGAAAAAAACTGGACACTCTACTTAACTCCCAAACAAAACATTCTGGAAAGTTTATTGTCCAGCGAGGAAATTCACTTTTCATCCCACGAACACTAAACAGAGACCAGTAGAAGATATGCCCAGAATGCAAACTGCGTTCCGAACATATATCTTCTACAAGATTGGCCTTCAGAAGCCATTTCTTTTACGTTCTCTCATTCATCATAATGTAATCTCGTCTGGGTGCTACACTTTTGTAGGCCGGTCTGATAATCTTTCCGGCATTGACGATTTCTTCAATGCGATGAGCACTCCATCCTACGATTCTAGCAATGGCAAAAATCGGCGTGAACATTTCAATGGGGATATTGAGCATTCTATAGACAAAACCCGAATAGAAATCAACATTGGCACTTACGCCCTTATACATTTTATTGAACTTCGCAATAACCTGAGGTGCTAATCTCTCGACATTGGCATAGAGTTTAAATTCGTCTTCCAGGCCCTCTTCTCGAGCAAGTTGAGCCACATTATCTTTGAGAATAACCGCCCTTGGATCCGAGATGGAGTAGACTGCGTGGCCAATCCCATAAATCAAACCCGATCGATCAAAAGCATCTTTGCTGAGAATCTGGGTGAGGTAGCGCTCTATCTCTTGATCATCATCCCAGTCCTTCAATGCAGCTTTTATTTCCTCAAACATCTGAACAACCTTAATGTTCGCCCCTCCATGCCTCGGCCCTTTAAGCGAGCCTATGGCCGCAGACATAGCAGAGTAGGTATCCGTACCGGTAGAGGTTACGACATGGGTCACAAAGGATGAATTATTACCTCCACCATGTTCAGCATGAAGCACAAGCGCAAGATCAAGCAGTGTTGCCTCTAGCTTTGTATAGTTACTATCCGGTCTCAACATGGAAAGGATGTTTTCAGCAGTACTCAGCTCAGGTCGCGGACTGTGAATATAAAGGCTTTGATTTCCATGGTAATGAGAGAACGCTTGATAACCGTAGACTGCCAAAGATGGGAAACAGGCAATAAGCTTAATACATTGTTTTAAAACATTCGCGATGGAAGTGTCATCAGGATTGTCGTCGAAGGAGTACAAAGCTAAAACACTTCTTGCCAGCGTATTCATGATATCTTTACTGGGGGTCTTCAAAATCATGTCCCTGGCAAAATCCTCAGGTAGCTTTTGGTAATTGGAAAGAAGGTACTCAAAGTCCTTTTGCGAACTGTGATTTGGGAGATCTCCAAAGAGCAGTAAATAGGCAGTTTCTTTGAACCCAAAGCGATCATCACCCATAAAACCTTTCACAATATCGCCAATATCAAAGCCACGATATATTAATCTTCCGGCAACGGGGACTGTTTCACCTTCGTCCAGAATATAGGAATGGACCTCGCCAATCTCTGTTAAACCAACAAGTACACCTTTCCCGTCCAAATCACGGAGTCCGCGTTTAACTTCATATTTGTTATAAAACTCGGGATTAATTAAGCTGCTTTTTTCAGCTCTCACACTTAACTCATCCAGCATTTTCCCTTCTATCCGTCTCAGTTCGTAATTTTCTTCCATCGTTATAATCCCCTTCATACACTAATTTTTCAAGTCGATCTGTGAACAGAAATAAGCGATAACCCTTATTTTATCGAAGACTTTTGCACTTAATCTGCAGATAAAATCCCTCCCTGAAAATACAAAAACCCCTGACTAATGTCCAGGGTTACAGCTAACGGAAAAGGTTAAGAAATAGCAAGGTAGACAATACAAAGCAAAGCAAAGCTTTAGTATCACCAAGCTAGTTTTCTTCCTTTCAACGCTTACGAAGTTAGCTGACGGATTCGGGTCGAAAAGTAACCCTACCCTCACAAAACTTTGCCTGTGAAGGATTCACCCCGGAAAATGGTTCCCCCGCTTCTAATAAGAATTAAGCGATAGTGGAGCATATTAAGTTGTTGATTCTAAAATAGCAATAGTGAAAAATCAAATTGCACAGCAACAGATCTTCCACCCCAAACGCGAAATCCTTAAAAACGAACTTTAATTTATCCACCATAAATTGTATATAATTTCAATTTATCCTAACATATTTTCATTAAGATAGTCAATGTGTAAAAAATGTTAAATGTACTTCAGTTTTGGTAAAGTAGTAGCACTAGATTCAGGTTCTAGTGGGGGAAACCTCTTGGGTGTTCAAGTCCTCTCGACCGCACCATAAGCTGATTAACGTGATTTCCGTAAGGGAGTCGCGTTTTTTTGTTGTTCCACACATGAACCCGCTAATCATCGCATTTGAGCGTTTTTTTAACGGGGTCTAGTGCGGTTTTTTTACGGGGGAACACCGCATATCTAGTGCGTATCTATATTAAAGACATAAAATTTGCGATAGCACAAGAGTTAATTTTTCACAGTTTACAAGCGTTTAAAAGTCGTTCAAAGGAAGTATACCTACCCCCAGCCACCCTATTGCAAGAAACGATCCCACCCTTCTCCAGTGAGTACGCCTAGTGCAAAGAACAATCGTACAATGGTCAAAAATTAGACAGACCACGAGTTTAGAATAAAGCCTATGCTTCTATCGCTGTAGCTGCTGTACAGTAAACTATGGATACTACTAATGCCCAGACTAAGAAAGAAGATGCTGTCAAAAGGCTGTCTACTCTAACCCAAGGTGCTCTTAGCCCTGAGGAAATAGACAGCTTGCTTCATGATGCCGTGATTACTTTGAAGCAACAAGTTGGTCGCACGATGTCTCAAACCAATAATGCTCCTGCCCCAGAAAAGAATCAAATTGGATTTACTCCGAAATCATCTGCTTCAGTTACACCTGTTGAATTATCTGCTGTTGCTGAACAACCGACAAAATAGTCCCAAACAAAAATAACGCCCTCCTACGCTAAGATCAAAAACGTGGGAGGGCATTTTGATTTTGATAAAAACTAACCAACCCTTTGTAAGAAATTCCTCCATATTCTCCCATCATACTTCTTATGTAAAAAATTAAATACAATTTCTTGATATTGAGACTTAGCGTAAAAATACGTCCCTAATACACCCTACCCACTTTTATATCCTTGCAGAATGTTAATAGTATTAAAATTATTTATATTTTATTAGTTTAATATGGAATAAGTGTATCTAACTTTCCATATAGGAATAATTTACATACATTGATAATAGAGGATATTTGTCGAATTTAGACGAATAACTTATAGATTGATCCAATTAAAGGGGTTGAAAATCCCAAAGTTAAGTGTTTCTTATAATTTTATTGCAGAGGAAATATCTGTAGTTCACTAAAGGAAGGGAGAATATGAATGGTGTCATAATGGCGTAATGGATAAAGTTAAAATAAATAACATAAATTATTGGAGGGAAAGCTGTGTTAAAAGCCTGGTGTATAAAACATTTGAAAATTCTACTTATTACTGTGACGATAATGTCTCTATCACCGATGATTGCATCTGCGAATTATCATAACGGAGCACACCAGAATCTTTCTGGATCAAACTATATAGAAGGGGTTTATGCTCAGATTGGTACTGCTAAGTATCCTGCATTGTTCAATGGCAGCACATCAAGTGCATGGCCAATGGTTTCAAATAGTAACAATTATCTCCAATATGTTCAAGTTGGATGGGAGTATCTTTTTGACATTAATAATAACAAGACGATGAGATACTTCTTCCAAGCAAACAATGGGAGTCTGACTGATTTTTATAATATATTTAGTTCCACCGGACCGGCCCAAGACACAACACACAATTATCAAGTAGTTTTAAACGGCTCGTTTGGAACCGGGACTTGGGTTGGTACTGTAGACAATGCGACAATTTCTTCATACCCAGACTCTCAGTTAAGCTGGACACCCCCTAATAGAGTGAGTTATCATGGAGAGGTATATGATTATAATGCGGCTTTTCCTGGTCAAGCATCTGATCACGTTAACTTTAGCAATGTACAGTATTATGATGGTGGGTTAGGACGCTGGACAGTGCCCAATTTGTCTCGGGATATAGACCCTAATTACGGGGCAGTGCAATGGACTGTTGGTAACGATTTTACAACTTGGGATACACGATATTAAAATCTAATTAAATTGGGGGGATAAAATTGAAACGTTCATATTTAACAATAACGGCCTTATCGGCTTTGGCTTTGTTTATTCTTCTTTTTAGTGTTCACAAGAGTAATGCAACTCCCACAAATATAGTATTTCAACCAATTGCGTATGATCAACTGCAAAAGCTGGGTATATTTATTCAGCCCAGTACAATAAATCCAATTGTTTCCGCAGATCAAATTAAGCAAATTGCCTCTAGGTATTCAAATCATATTTCAGACCAAAATACACACTACGAACTTGTTCAAATGACCAATCCAAGCTTTAAAATGTTTTCGCAATCAGCTTTAGACAGGAATCCTAAGTTAAAAACCGATGGATATATCAAAGATCTTCCTGTATGGCTGATTTCGTTTCAAGGCTTAAATATTCCTAGTCATGGTCCAGGTCCAATAGTCTATGATCACGAAACAATATATGTTATTGATGCGTCCACTGGTGAAGAGTTATACGGCTTCAACTATAGATAGTTTGAGAATAATACGAAAGCCCCTACTCAAAATAAAAAACGGCTGCTGCTGAACAACCAGAAAATAGTTTTCCAATACAAACGCCCTCCTACGCAAAAAACGCGGGAGGGCACTTTTACATCCTTCTAGGGAAGCTCGGGGAAAAAACTTGCTAATCGGCAACGTAGCCGCGTAGTTCTAAGTAAGATAGAATTAAATTGTAATAAACAACGATGATAAGGGCAAGTTCAATTTGTACCCTACGGGTTTACAAGACAACATAGGTTTAATCTAGGGTGAAACGAACATTGTAATTAAACCTAGCATATACTTCTTAATTCTTACAATTCGATTCAGAAATATCGCCTTTAATTTCTTCCAACAAGGCGAAGAGTTCTTTATGACCAGGGAACAAATCGGTAGTGCTCTAAGGTATTGTGACCCTACTACTTCATTTTTATTTACACAATAGGTACAAAGATTGATTAGATAAATATTCACGAACTATCGAAGTGATAGGTGGTGACGGTAGACCCCGTGAAGTTCTGCCAAAGGAATCTACGAAATCTGACGTTGACAGCACTAAACCAATGGGACAAAGAAAAAGAAGGCTTAAACGCCTCCGTTTCATAATGACTGCACCGTAACGCTAAAACGTGACCACGCCAACGAGGTTAGCCCCCGGTAATTATTAACATTGCACCAAAGGAATAAACCTACGACCACCGCTTTTAGCAATAACGCCCCCCTGATAAATCAAACTATAAATAGGGTTAGCCTCTCTGTACGTTAAGTGCAAAGTAGAATTACTCGACAACTATCAATAATT
The DNA here is from genome assembly GCA_049302575.1 of Desulfitobacteriaceae bacterium. GTDB lineage: Bacteria > Bacillota > Desulfitobacteriia > Desulfitobacteriales > Desulfitobacteriaceae > JBAQMG01. The sequence continues at coordinate 31,573 of JBAQMG010000130.1, forward strand.
TCAATATTGACCATAAATAATGCAATTGTACAATAGCTGCACTACAAAATTAGAGCAATTCTTCAAATCAATTTTTGGTAACGAAACAATCAATTTCAACTGCATTCATTACAAAACTGGCAGAACAGTACCTTCGATCAACGGAGTCTTCAATGCAAAAACCATAGAATTACTTGAACAATTTAACAGGCAGTATTACGAGATTTACTTCGTCGTTAACAGTGGGGGCTACAAAAACCGTGATATTAACAAGATTAAGGCTGTATTTATCGACTTAGATTGTCCAAAAGAAGTAACCGGTCAGCTACCGTCATTAAACAATGTGAACGACTTTAAGCAGCAGTCTATGAATGCATTCAACGATATACGGTACAACATTGAAGATGTTATCAACGCTGTTCCAAATGTCAGAAACGATATGGAGCATTTCGGTGCCTACAATAAAAACAATAATAATACATTAGTATTTATTGTAGGTACCAAAACGGAAGACGCAAACATTAATAACGACAATATTCATTTAATACGTGAGCAAAACATTGATGCGTTACAAACACAGCTTAATCCCCAACCAATAACGCTAAACTCACATTCAGAAGTGGAGGACTATCTAAAAAGGCAATCTCTGCACACGTTGCTGTGCGTTAAAGGTAAATTCCGATGTATCTTTCACGATGATGAGAACCCCAGTGCTGGAATTTTTATCAACGGAGAAAACGGTCACCATATCTACAAATGCCACGGTTGTGGTAAAACAGGAACGATTTTTGATGTTGTGCAGAACCTTACGGGATTGGACTTCATTGAAACAGCAAGGTTTCTAAGGACGGTCTATCAGATTCAATACGCTGAAACCGAATGGCAACATCTGAGAAAATTAATACTGGAGAATAACGCGGTATTTGAAGATAATTAAGAGTTCTATTTAATGTTACTGCAAAAAGAAAACGTATTGCTGCACTGTATGTATTTACAGTTGAAGGCAAAGCTTTTTTCTCTTTAATCAAATACCATAAGAAATTACGGATGTCATATTCGTCTAGCTGTTCTATTGGGCGGTTGCTATAGTCAATAAAAATACGGGCATTTGTGGTATAGCTTACTATATAAGTTCCGAAATATAAACTACATTTGTACGCACAGCCTGTCGATCACAACACTTGGAATATCTTTTATATATTTCATAAAACGTCTTACAGCTTGTTGTATCTTGCTTACATTCGGAAAAAACACATTGTTTATTACTTCTGATTTTAACCACTTCCACAAGCCTTCAATAAGATTAAGGTTTGGGCTGTAAGGCGGTAAAAAAACTAGTTCTAGCCGTTCTTTCATCGAATCCAAGTAGGGTTGTAATAGCTTCGCATGATGAATCCTTGCATTATCTAAGATTAAAACGATTCGTCCATTTGAGTATGAATCCACCACATTTTTTACAAATCCAAGAAATACCTCTGCATCATATTTCGCATGTTCTTCGCAATAAACAGCACCAGTTTCGTAGTTTAAGACGCCGACGAGTTTAACTCCTTCGTGTTTCCCATAGGTTGGTACGATACGCTGCTTTCCTTTGATAAACCACGTTTTTTGAATGGCTTGATAGTCACGAATCATAGACTCGTCTTCAAATAAAACATGGTCTATTTCTTCGTTAATGAGTTTTTTTTAATAGTCTCGAATTCATTGATGAAATTCTCTTGTTTTTCCGGATCGGCTTGTTTCAACGTATAAGTTGGCCTTGAATAGCTCAAATTTAGTCTATGTAACGCGTCTGCCATACCGCTTTGACTATACTCTACTTCGAAATTTCGCTTAATCCATTCTCTTATAATGCTGAGATTCCAATTCTTTCTAGGAGGAAAACCAACTTCATCAGGGGTGTGTTCTGTGATAACTTCGACCAGCTTTTCTTCTTGTTCTTGTGTCAAGTACCGTGGTGTACCAGGGCTGTATTTTCGTTCAATTAATCCATTTATTCCACCAGCTTTGTATTTTTTAATATAAATTGAGACAGTGTGAGTATCAATCTTTAATAAATTCGCTATTTCGTAATGCTTATATCCTTCAAGATAATACAACACTGTATAGAACCGCTGAGATAATCGCTTGCTGGTCGTATCCTTAAGAGCCAATAGTATACTATCGTATTCGGTTTGATTTAATACATCATTTTTCATGCTCAGAACACTCCTTTGAAATTAAATAGACCTCTGAGCACTATTGTATTTTATGGAAAGTTGTTTGTCCAGAAAATCTTCCAAACGTCTAATTGTCCAGCCATTTTACAATATATTACATAATTAATCTGTAAGTTATTATTCGGAACTTATATA
>JBAQMG010000131.1:0-3017 GCA_049302575.1 Desulfitobacteriaceae bacterium
TGCCGCTATGGGCGGATGGGTCTTACCCAACCGATGGAAGGGTATTGTATTTATGGGAGCAGGGTGGCCAGTGAAACGGAGTCAACAACCGGTTCGTCCGCGATGATGGTACAGGGCAGGATGGTCAACCTACGCGATGAGGCCTGCAAAGATTTCGAGAAAAAACCGTCCCATAAGGATTTCATAAAGGAAAGCAACTAAGAAGGATGGTAGGGATGGATGAATGACAATTCGCTGATTACTAATGTGCAGAGATTTTCTATCAATGATGGTCCAGGGATTAGAACTACCGTTTTCCTGAAAGGTTGTCCTTTGCATTGTACTTGGTGTCATAATCCTGAATGTATTAATCCGTATCAGGAATTTTATCATCTGGAAATGAAGTGCTTGAAATGTGGGCATTGCGCTGACATTTGTCCTGAAGGAGCAGTTTACTGTCAGGCGGGGGAGTTTCCCAAACGAGATCGTGAAAAATGTACTCGGTGTATGATCTGTGTGAATGAATGTTCCTACGGTGCGTTAGAAGTTATTGGTAAAACATGGAGTATTGATGCATTAATGGAGGAAATTGAATCTGACCGAGATTTTTATGCTAATTCAGGTGGAGGGTTAACTGTATCGGGTGGTGAGTGTCTTTATCACCCGGAATTCACAGCCGAACTGTTAAAACGAGCGAAAGATGCTGGGGTTCATACTTGTTTGGACACCAGTGGCTTCGCTCCTTGGGAAGATTTGGAAAACGTGCTCCGTTATACCGACTTGGTTTTGTTGGATATCAAGTGCATGGATTCGCAGATACATCAGGAGGTAACTGGCGTGCCGAATGAACTCATTCTACGTAACGCCCGAAAAATTGCGGCGGCAAAGAAGAAAATGAGGTTGCGGCTGCCGATAATCCCCGGCGTCAATGATAAGCTGAGCTTTATTGAAGAAGTAGGACAGTTTGCCAAAGAATTAGGGACGGCAGTGGAAGGCCTTGACCTTATGCCTTTCCATAGCTGGGCTGAAGGTAAATACAAACAATTGGACAGAGCTTATGCTTTTGCCGGATTAGAGGCTTTGTTTCCCGAGGATGTGGCAGAATTCGAGAAAGCACTTACCGATTTAGGTTTTGAGGTTACCGTAGGGGGGTAGATGGGAAAATGAAATGCCCGCAATGTGGATATGAAGGAAGATTAGCCAAGTTCAAAATTGCTGGTCTAGACTATGCTGGCGGAGGAAGGTGTTGTGGCCCTGTCTTTTCCGTGCGGGAGTGTCCAGAATGTGGCAAGGGACAGACTGTCGATGTCGACAGGGTGCTTTTTGAGGAATCAGATAACCAGAAAACAGAAACAAATTTTTCTGGAAATTAATTTTCGAGTAGAAGAAAGCGCGCAGCACAGGAAAAGGAGAACGTTATGATTACAGGAGTAGTTACAAATATCCAGTATTTTACGATTTACGATGGACCAGGCGTAAGAACTACTGTTTTTCTCAAAGGCTGTCGGCTAAATTGTCGGTGGTGTCACAACCCGGAAGGGGTGAGACATTATCCTGAAGTTTTTCATCTGTGGTCAAATTGCAATGACTGTGGACTGTGTGATGACATCTGTCCTACTGGTGCCCTACAAGTGGTAGAGCGTTTGATGTATGAGGGAGGTGTCGTGGCGGGAGATGCTCCCGAAAATATACCTGTAAAAATCAAAGATAAAATGGTTAGAAAGATCAGGATAGATAAAGGACTTTGCATTGGTTGCCGACAATGTGTTGAAGCATGTCCTCAAGCTGCATTCATTATTTCTGGAGAAATAATGACCGTCGATGAGGTAATTGAGAATGTGGTGGAAGAGCGGCTTATGTATGAAAACTCCGATGGTGGTGGTCTAACATTGTCTGGAGGGGAGCCGACGGCACAGCCCGAATTTTGCTTGGCACTGCTTAAGGCGGCCAAGGAAAAAGGGATTAACACCGCATTAGATACGTGTGGCTATGTTGAATGGAATATTTTGGACGAGATGTTGAATTACACTGATGTCGTGCTTTTGGATATTAAAAATATGGATTCTAAGGCGCACAAAGAGTTTACTGGAGTATCAAACGAGCTGATTCAGGAGAATGCTAGGCGGATAGTTGCTAGGGGCGGAGTGGAACTGAGGGTGCGTGTTCCAATAATTCCAAAAATAAATGATTCCGCTGAGAACATGAAAAAAACTGCCGAATTTATCAGCGCGTTGGGCTTAAAGGGAGTTGACATTCTGCCATTTCATCCTTGGGCTGGGCAGAGCTACAGATTACTCGGGTTGGATTATCCTTTCTCCTTGGGGGATTGGTATCCTGATGAGAAACTGGCGAGTATTGAAGAGATTTTCAGAGCTAACGGCTTAAAGACGAATCGGCTGGGAGGATAAGCAAAAACCTTACTGAAATTGCGGGAACTAAATAAGACTCTTGGTAACCGCCAAGAGTCTATTTAGTGTTGCCACCGTTCAGAAAATTCTGTTTTTAAGGATAGTTAAATAACATTGACAGCAATTTGATGAAAGGTTCCTTGCTCAGTACTTTAATCAAGGCAATGGGTTCGGGTAATTCAAAGTTGATACCAAAGGGCAAAATTTCTCTTTCTATTATAGCTGTTGACCAAAGGTGGATTTTTTTATTGATAAGGAGGAAGGTAAAAAAAGTGGTTTTACGACATTCTTAGTGGTTTGGGCATATACAGACGTAGTTGCCAACACCGCCTAATTGCTGTATTCTTAATGGACAAGGGTACTTCGGGAATGCGAATTATATGTAATGTTGAAAGGTAGGCTGTCCAATGGTGGATCTCTGATTCGATAACTGAACTTCATGCCTATCATCTCGTCTTGTATCCCGAAGAATTGTATCAAAGCCATTAAAGGTGTTGAGACATGGAAAGGAGAGTGAAGTCGTTCAAGTAAAATTGAACAGCGAATGAAAATTCACAGAAGGTAGTGGTTAGGAGCTATAAAAATTGGTTGGGTTATAAAATATATAGGATTAGGAGGTAGTTTAGTATG
>JBAQMG010000132.1:0-17974 GCA_049302575.1 Desulfitobacteriaceae bacterium
CCCTGTAGGTGTCCTTACCATACTAACAACTACTACTTCATCACGCATAAATTCCATCTCCTCATTAATATTTTTTACCTCAACTAAATCTCAAGCCTCGTTTACTTGTCACGCAATATCAAATCAGACTATTTTCCACAATTGTCGCTACGCCTAGCCCAACCATTCACATTAAATAATAATGCAACCCTTGTTATCTATCTAGCGGACATGCCACCGTCAACTGGCAGTACAATACCAGTAACAAAGTTTGAAGCAGCAGATGCTAAAAACACGACTGCACCTTTTAAATCATCACTGCCCCCAATTTTACGGAGTGGAACATCATCCAACACTGAATCTTGTTTGCCATCTATTTGGAAAAAGAGTTCTACCATGTGTGAACCGAAAAATCCCGGCGCAATGGCATTCACGTATACCCCATAGGGAGCCCATTTGACAGCAAGATCTTTAGTGAAGGAAATGAGACCTCCTTTCGAAGTTACATAACTAAGAGCATCCATATAAGGTACTCCCTTCAAAGCAGTTACGGAAGAAATGTTAATAATTTTTCCGTATTTGCGTTTGAGCATCTCGGTACCTACTTTTTGCGTACATAAAAAAGTACCATTAAGATTTACCTTTAATACCTGCTCCCAGTTTTTTAATTTCATTTTCTCTGCTGGTTCACCCCAGGTTATTCCAGCATTATTCACCAAGATGTCTATGGCGCCAAAATTATCGAGGGTTGTTTGGACTAGTTTTTCTACATCCTCTTCCTTAGCAATATCACATTTTACACCGATTACCTTTCCGCTAGGTTTTGTTTGAGATAATTTAACAGCAGCTTCTTGACATTTTTCTCCGTTTCTGGCGCATATGACTACATTTGCTCCTTGTTCGATTAAGGCCTCAGAAATCTGCCACCCCAGTCCAGTATATCCACCTGTGACTATAGCTGTTTGACCAGTCAAATCAAACAATTGGTTTGTATTCATTTTATCCCCCTTCACTATTTGCCACTAAAATTAGGTTTGCGCTTTTCTAGGAATGCCTGAATTCCTTCTCTAGTGTCAAATGTGGAAAATAGAATACCAAAGGCCTGCTGCTCTATTTCACAAGCTGTCGTTAAATCAGTTTCAGCGCCCTTATTTACAATATTCTTGATTAACTTAATGGTTTGAACAGGTAAGGATAATAGTTTTGAAACTAATTTATCAGTCTCTTCCGCTAGTTTATCCTTGGATACTACTTTATTTAGCAAACCAATTTCCAGTGCTTCTGCTGCGCCAACCATCCTGCCAGTAAACAGTAATTCTTTAGCTTTAACAAACCCTACCTGTCTTATTAGTCTCTGAGTACCACCACCTCCCGGTAATAAACCAAGGGTAACCTCCGGTAAGCCAAGTTTTGCCTCCTCAGTAGCAATTCGCAGATCAGTAGCTAATACCAACTCACAGCCCCCGCCCAGAGCATATCCTTCAATAGCAGCGATAACAGGGACTGGATAATAATAAATCTTATCATAAACAGCGCTAGCAGTCTGCGAAAAAGCATAACCATCACTGGAACCTTGAATAACCGATACTTCTCCAACATCGGCTCCAGCTGCAAAATTACCGCCTTCTCCCTTAAGTACTACTACTTTTAATCCCACTTCTACTAACAGCACGTCAAACGCCTTACTTATTTCCTGCATTACTTTACTATTTAAAGCGTTTAGCTTTTCAGGCACATTAATTGAGATAGTTCCAATCCCATTTCCAAATTTAACAATTAAATACTGAAAGTCAACCAAAGGTAATTCCTCCTCCCCTAAGAACTATTTTTGGGGCTAAAGATTAATATTAACTAAACTTTAGGTTTTAGCTCAAGATGTTTATCAAAAAAGCGAAATGCTCCCGGAGTGAGTAGCTCAGCGAGTTCATCAAACACTTTAGCTGCCTCATCACCTTGCCAATCTTGAGGCAGAAGTTCACGTGGCAAATCAGGATCCGAATAAGGGAATTTCCTAAATTCATGACTTAAGGCTATCTTTTCTTGAAAGCATATGTTGTCCGGTATATTATTAGCATATTTCTCACTTAACTGTTGATCCGTAGTTCTGTATTCTTTTATGAACTGGCAATATAAGTGGTTGATTTTCTTAATATCCCAACAATTCATCACCAATTCGCGGTCTTGAGCTAAATCCCTCCCGTCTGCAATGAAGATCTCGGTGAACTGCTTTACCCCGAGTTCTTCGGTCAGATGTAAGACATCCAGGCAAAATTTGTTAGGCGAAAGCCAAACCCCATAGGACATACTGCCAAAGCCGAACCAACTTAGCCCTTTTCGCAGTTCTGCACTTAATTTGCTCTTTTTTTGGGGAATGGAATATATTAAAATACACCATTTTCCATCCCATTTCTCTTTAGGCTTAAATTTGTGGAAAATCCTCTTTTTGCTTTCTTCCATCAACCTTAAACTTTTATCCGTCATAGAATAAAAACTTCTATTTCCTGCCTTTTCCTTTCGCAGCCAACCGCTGACACACATCCTCGTTAATGCCAACCTTACCGCTTGTTCCGAATACCCAAGTTCATTTAAAATTTTAATCAGACTACCTAACCAAATAGGTTCCCAGATATTCCTTAGATAAATATAATCACCCAAGATGGTAAACATCATTGATTGAGTTCTAACAGGTTGCTTTATTTGAATCATTTCATTCCTCGATTCTTACTCCTGTCATAGTTCAGCTTTTTCTACTGTAGCTAAGGGGCCCTAAGCAACAAGTGCTATTCATTCAACCAACTGGAAATATATAGCTAGTGCCGAACAAGTTTAGCCCGATCTGCTACTATACATTGAAAACGTATAATTTAAGGCGTGTTTCAAATTTGCCTTACACTTCTAGTCCGATTTATGTTCGATAATCCTTGATATCACTGCATTTGAGAGCTTCTTTAGTTCAAAAACCAAGGGGTGAAATTGCTCCTTGTTGAAACACGCCTAATTTTTTATTTAACCTACATTATTCAGCCTGCTTTTTTTCAGACGAACTCCAGACCAGATTGCTGCTCCGATGGCGCCAGCGCAGATTGCATCCTCGTGAGTCTGTAGTTTATAGTCCATCCCTTCTTCAGCCAAAATTGTTTGGATAGCCTTGATCATCCCCTTACTTGCTGCTAAACCGCCAGTAAAGGTTATCGGGGATTCCGCATTCAGGTTGCGTAACAGTTTTACCAGTCGTGCGGCAATAGATTCTAAAATACCCATCATAACGTCTTCAATAGGAACTTGCTTAGATACCATATTGATTACGTCAGTTTCTCCCAGTACAGCACAGATGCTGCTAATTCTCTGAGGATTTTGGGATTTCAGTGCCAAGTCGCTTACTTCATCCATCCTTAGACCTAAATAACGAATGATATTTTCAATAAACTGTCCTGATGAAGAAGCACATTGCCCCGTCATTTTGTATCTTAATACTTTGGAATCTTTGTCAATGGCAATCGCTCTTAGATGCAACGCTCCAATATCAGCTACTGTACCTGTATCGTCAAAAAAATATTTTGCGCCACGGGCATGAGTAGTCATCCCGTAAAAGTGACCTTGTTTAAAATCGACCAGTTCTACTTCACCGGTGGCAGCAACATAATCAATGTCACTTTCTTTCAAGCCAGCTTTTGCCAATGCATTTTCATAAGAATCTCGAATAGCTTTTTTAACATCACGCCTTCTTATTCTCTGTACTTCTTTACTAATGATTTCATGTACTGTGCTCTCATTATTCATCAAAACTACTTTTATGGCGCTGCTGCCAACATCAATACCTGCAGTTACCGACATCTCTATCCCTCCTCTTTACTCGTCATAGTTCTTTTCCTAGCAAATAAAGCTGCTCCTGCTGCTCCCGTGAATATTGAATCACCAGATACATTAATGGTAAGATCACCATAATTCTCCTCAACCATTTCTTTAACGTATTTGATGATAGCTTGATTTTTTGCCACCCCGCCGCTGAAAGTAAATTCATTATAAATACCACCGGAACGTGCCAATAAAGACATAGCTCTTTTGACAATGGCTTTATGCAATCCAGCTACAATATCTTCTCTTCTTTCCCCTAAGCTTAGTCTGTCTCTGATTTCAATGGTTGAGAATACGGTACAGGTACTAGAGATTTTAACTAGTTTTTTAGATTGTAAGGAGAGGGGACCTAGTTCTTGTAAACCGAGATTGAGTTCATCAGCCACATAACCCAAAAAGCGTCCTGTTCCGGCAGCGCAACGGTCGTTCATCTGAAAACTAGTGACAATACCGTTTTCATCCACTTGGATGGCTTTAGTGTCCTGCCCCCCGATATCAAGTACTGTTCTGGTGTTGGGGAACATATAATGGGCACCAAGACCGTGACATAAGATTTCTGATTGTATTTGATCTTTAGGATACGGTAACCTCAATCGTCCATAACCTGTTCCTACTTTACAGGCTATGTTTATTTTCCTTGTGCTCGCAATTTGAAATGCTTTGTCTACTTTGCTTTTTAATTGTTCCAATTGTTCAATTTGAAAGAGTTTATCGAGAGATTTTCTGCCCAGTTTTTCTATATTGATTTCAGGCATATGGTTCTCAACGATCATAATACTTTTATCAAACATCGACATCATCGTCTCAAAGTAAGTATTGGCTTGTTCTGCTAGTTTCATATATTGTGCGCCAATCAGGTCTCTGAAAAAAGTCGATTTATCTTTACCTGCCTCTTGGTAGTAGTCAAATGCATTTTTCTCCAGTTCAACAAATATCTCCTGCACAATATTTTTTAGTTCTTTTTTTTCAGAACTAGGTGCGCTTTCTATTTCTTCTTCCATTTTTTCATGAAGTAATACGACGTTGTCATAATAGTGTTCATAACGAAACAAGAATTCGTGTTTTTCTATCAAGTCATTAATTCTTTCTTCAGAGAGATTAAGCTCGTGGCGTAGTTCTTCTCCTAAAAAAGTGAACCGCGCTCCAATCAATGCTTCTTGTTCAGCTACTTTAGTTGCCACTTCGTAATTACTTCTTGTATTCGTGAGTCCTCGACCTACAATTCTTTCATTTTCATCCATGACTATTGACTTGGAGGTGGTTGAACCAAGGTCTGTGCCAATAAAGTAATTCATTTTATCCCCTCCTTTTTTCTTTCATCTACCATTCTAAAGTAGGATTCTAATCGGTTCCGAATGTTTGAGTCAGAGTAGTAACGCGCATCCATCATGTCTAATTCAAAGAAACCTCCGGGTAATCCTGTCCTGTTTTCCAGTTCCCTTAGCATAGTCAACATGCCCGCCGAAAATGATTTGCAGCTTTTTATAGAGCCTATCAAAAACCCATCCGCCTCAAATTCTTTAATATACTTTTCCATCAGGTTGGTTTTGTCAGGTATAGTCAAGTTACAGTAGTTGGTCATGTTGCTTTCTATTAGAGATTCAAAGGGTCGGTCAGGATCATGAAAGTTCCCCTGATCATAGGTTCCGCTAACCTTAGTGTAAGTAGCCGCGACTATGACAGCCTTTTCGTCGAAGAAAATTTTGTTGTAGTCACGGAAATGATCCCACGTTATACCGCAGTCCATCACAATACGATATTTTTGCTCATCCATCCTGCCAAAAGGCGTTGCCGGACCTTGTTTTGCTGCAATTCTCTCTTCTATAGTTTTTCTAACTGTTTTATAAAAGTCTACTCCTTCTTGGGTTCCCCGATAATAGGTATTTATCGGACCTACATAATAAAGAAACTGAAACATACCGTCGACCGGACTGGGTCTATGCTTGGCAGATTCATAGCACCAAGCCAGCTCTTGTTCCATTTGACGGGAAAGAGCCAGTCGTTCTTTTAGTTCTTCAAGGTCAAATTTTTTGCCCGAGATTTTCTCCAATTGTGGTATAACAACATTTTTTATTTGGTCTACCCCATACTTCAATTCATTCTCGGTGGTTTTTCCATGATGATTGTAAGGTAAGTGAATGGCTACTGTCGGACAATCATAGCTTTTGCGTAAAATCTCAAACCATTTCATGAAAGTGAAGCATTGTGAATTAATATAAAACAAAAAGTCCGGTTTAGGTATTTTTTTACCGCCAGATCCGATGTTATTGTTCAGTAACATGCCTACACTGGATTTGACGTAGCTACAGACATCTTCTGAGTAGCCTGCGTTTTCTCCTCCTTCGATAAAGGATCTGGCATCTCGGCGCAACCCCATCTGTAGTCCTAAAATTTCAGGAAATACCGGTACAATATCAAAACAGTGCAGCAGTTCAACTAAATTGCCAGGCACAAGCGTATAGCATAGCTTTTTGCCCTCTGCTTTGGCATTTTGTATTTTTTTCTCATAAGCGACATTTAGCTCTTTCTCTTTAAGCATCGCTTCATCTTTTCCGAAATGTTGTTCACTTTTAGAATTATCCATGTCTAAGCCTCCCATAACTTAATTGAATCTGTAAATGTTCCTATTTGCTCCCGTATCGATCCGAATTGGCTTGTATCTTCGGAGTACTGAAAGGAAATATGCCTAATTCCCTCCTTATCCATCCCTTGTTGATGGAAAGGTTGATCCTGTAGGGCAGCGTCACAGAAACTCGGACTGGCAAAGATAACTCCCTCTGCTTTCCTATCCTTTACTTGCTGTACAAGTCTCTTTGTTTTAGGAGTATCTCCTTCATAACGACTGGAAGATGGTACGCGACTCTTAAGATAGGCACTTGCTATCGCCTTTAATGGTTCATTACCAATTTCTACATCGCTATCCAAGCATCTGTTGCCCAATACGAAATCGTCATCTACTATATAACATCCGGCCAATTCCATCGCCCTAATTAATGAGATTGAAGGCTGTTCGCAAAAGGCGCCCGAAACTATGACTCGCACCTTATCTTCAGGTTTCCTGTTCAGTTGATCCACTGTTTCCAGATAATCTTTGATCATCTGATTGAACTCTGAGACTTCCAACACACTTCCTGCCCGCATTAAAAGATATATTTCATCAGTTGGAACTTGCCAAGGCTCTTCAGCACGTGCTTCGTAGAGTTTGCTAAGCAGACGCCTGTTTTCATTGTACAAGGCAATACTTTGGTTCAATTTTTCTGTAGTTACTTTTTGACCTGTTATTTTTTCTACATCTGAAATTATTTCTTTGAATTGTCCTACCAAGTATTCGCCACCAATTTCCTGGTCAAAATTTTGAGGTTGGTCAAAAAACTTAGAATATTTTTCTGGAAATAAAAGTTTCCAAACTCCAGTAAGATTTCTTACTACGTCGCAAGTAAAAGGCCATATCATACCATCCAGAGGATCCAGTTTTCCTGTCATTCCCATGTCTACTGTACTCCGCGGAATATGACAGATGTAGGATTGATAAAACGAGTCTCCTTTGACTACCTCTATAAGATCTGATCCACCATAAATCTCGATCGGCAATGCACCTGCAGCATGAATGATTTCTTTGGTAACATAGATCGGGAACAAGCCAATAGCTCCTCCGCCCGTTCGTTCTTTCCACTCTTTTACATAATTGAAGTCTAGATCTTCATACAGTTCCTGACATCTTTGAATGACCTCTCTACTGTTCATTTGCTTTCCCCCTTGTGTTTTTCCCTTAACCTTCATATCCTTTAGCCCTTGTGTTTTTTATCAATACAGATCAAAACTCCTACTCGCTTATGCAATCACCTCCTCTTGTCTTCTAATTTCAGAACTCTGAACATTACCTACAAATACCATCCTAAGGTGGGCACCCTTAAAATTTTTTATTCATATTTTTTCACAAAGAATAATTTATGAATACTTTATGATTATTATCATATCAGTGCGAAATATATGTGTCAATACTTTTTTCAAAGAATATTTAGAATATTTGATAATTCCAAATCTGTGAAGATAAGCCTTGAAGTTCCATTCCGAATTTCATGTTCTGAAGATGAGGGGAAAGTACTTGAGCATTTTTGGACATAAAAAAATCATCCTTCCTGAATTAATAGAATTAACCAGAAGAGATGATATCATGAAATCTAATTAAATTGGAGCTATAAAAGAGCCAGCGCGCAAGGTTTTTTTGCAGTCAAAGTCACCCTCGATTGCTCTGAACAAAAAAATTCCCATGCTATTGGTTCGCCCTTCCAGCTTAACGCCCTTGCCAAACGGGTTTTCTTTTTTCCAGAAATGCCAAAGTACCCTCGTGAAAGTCTTCCGTTCCCACTAACATGCCCAATCCCCTCGCCTCGAGATCTAAGGCTCCAGCTATGTCCATGTCGGAACTTTTATTAATAATTCCTTTAATTGCCTGGACCACTAGCGATGATTTGCTCGCCAATTTGGCAGCAATATTTTCGGCCGTTGCAACTACTTCTGACCGTGGCACAGCAACGTTGACAATTCCCAATTCGGCAGCCATTTTACCCGTAATCGGTTCACCAAATAGCAGCAACTCCGTAGCCTTCAAGCGACCAATCATCCGGGGCAGTTTTACTGTGCCTCCGCCAGCCGGCAAGGCGCCAATGTTCACTTCGGGCAAAGCAAGTTTTGCTTCTTCTGCTACCACGCGGAAATCACAAGCCAGCATTAATTCGAAGCCTCCGCCCATAACAAGCCCTTCAATGGCAACAACCACTGGTTTTTTAAACTCTTCAAACCTAGCAAAACACTGCTGGAACCTACTGCTGAATTGATAACCGTCAAACGTCGTCTTGTTTTTATTGACCTCAGTAATATCAGCACCGGCGCAGAAAAACTTTTCATTACCTTTGATAATCAGGCAATTCGCCTCGTTATCCTGTGTGACTTTCTGCAAGGCTTGACCTAACTCATCAATCATCAACTGATTGATGGCGTTCATCTGTTTGGGACGATTGAGAGTTATCTCGGCGATATTACCCTTTTTGGTATAAATTATTGTTTCAAACATCCTTCCAATGCCCCCTTACATATTTTTGATCATATCTCGGGCTATCACAACCCGCATTATCTGATTACTTCCTTCCAGAATCTGCGTCAACTTGGCATCCCGCATATGACGTTCAACCGGATACTCTTTCATGTAGCCGTATCCACCATAAATTTGAACAGCATCGACCGTAACTTTCATCGCCACATCCGAAGCTACCAGCTTTGCGAGCGAAGCTTCCACACTAAAGGGGAGCCCTTGGTCAGCCTTGATCGCGGCATTATAGATCAGTAGTTTGGCAGAATCAATACCTGTCCGCATATCGGCCAACATAAATTGAATCCCCTGAAACTCGCAAATTTGTTTGCCAAATTGCACTCTTTCCCGTGAATATTTTAGTGCATCTTCCATAGCCGCTTGGGCAACCCCCAAGGCATAAGCAGCCGTAACGATCCGACCAGCATCAATGGCCTTCATGGCAATTTCAAACCCTTGTCCTTCTTTACCTAATCGGTTGCCAATCGGAACATGGCAGTCTTCAAAGATAAGTTCCCGGTTGACCGATCCGCGCATGCCCATTTTATCTTCTTTCTTACCAAAGTTAAAACCAGGCGTTCCTTTCTCTACAATGATCGCACTTAGCCCTTTGGCGCCCGCCACGCCACCAGTGCGCGCAAACACCACATAGGTGTCAGCTTCTCCACCATTGGTGATGAAAATTTTATTCCCATTGATTACATACTCATCGCCCATTAATTTGGCACTGGTCTGAACTCCGGAAACGTCACTTCCCGCCCCTGGTTCGGTTAGGGCAAACGCCGCCAGTTTTTCTCCAAGTGCTAACGGCGACAGGTATCTTCGCTTCTGCTCATCTGTCCCATAGTGCGATATGGCATCGGTGCCCAAGTAATGGGCAGCAAGACCCATACCTGTTGCTCCGCAGGCCTTAGCCAGTTCGAATATCACCAGCGCCGTGCTAAGCAGACCTTCTCCTGCTCCATCGTACTCTTCCGAATAGCAGATACCAAAAAGGCCGAGTTCTTTAATCTTATCAAATAAAGGTCGGTTAAATTCAGCCTTTTCATCGGCCTCAGCAGCCTGAGGAGCTACTTCCTTTTCAGCAAATTTACGGACGTTTTGTTTAAACGCCCGCTGCTCATCCGTCAACAAATGGTCAAACATTTGAGTTCCTTCTTTCCTTTAGTCATATGACTGTTCTGAAACTAAACAGCGAACTCGCTTCGCTCGATGATTCAGTGGGGGACTCAGCGTTCCCCCACTGAATTAAAAAGTATTATTGTGAATTGTGCCGAATCCAGCTCCCACTTATAGAAGTGGAAACTGGATTCTGACTCTTAAATTAAAATAAACTCCTTTAAGTAAGAGACCTGCCTAATACTTGTAAAAGCCTTGACCAGTTTTAACACCCAAATGATTTGCTCTGAGCATCTGTTTCAACAAGGGCGCCGCTTTAAAACGAGGTCCGAATTCATCTTCCAGAATACTTAACACGTAGACAATTACATCAATACCCACCATATCCATCAAAGCACACGGCCCCATCGGCATATTCGTGCAGTAGACCATCCCGCGATCGACATTCTCAGGCGAATTGCCATCCATCACTGTATAAGCGGCTTCATTTAGATAGCTATTCAAAATCCTGCTGGTGATGAACCCAGCGTAATCCACAGCCACCGTAGGTTCTTTGCCGATGCTGACAATAAAAGCGGTGACAATTTCAACTATTTCTTCGGCGGTAGCCCGACCTTTAACAATTTCCACCCCACGCATGACCGGAACCGGATTCATAAAGTGCATCCCGATTACATTCTCGGGTCGTTTGGTCGCCGCCCCGATTTCCGTGATCGGTAACGAGGAAGTGTTAGAACCTAAGATTGCGCCGTCCTTGCAGAGCCGGTCTAACTCACGGAAAATCGCTAGCTTTAACTCCAGTTTTTCAGGTACAGCTTCAATTACCAAATCGGCATCGCTGACCACTTCCATATCGATTGATGTGGAAATCCTACTGAGGATTTCATCCCGTTGAGCGGCGTTCAGTTTCCCCTTGTCGACGAACTTCCCCAGGCTCTTAGTGATTGTCTGCATTCCCCGATCGAGGAAGGACTGTTCCATATCACGCATCACAACTGTATAGCCAGCTTGAGCCACTGCCTGGGTTATTCCGTTACCCATAGTACCGGAGCCCAACACAACTACTTTGTTAATTTTATTAGCCATTTTTTCCACACCTTTCAATTTGAATTGTTGGTTACTATTGGAATACGGGTGGTTCGATTTTCGTTCTACTTAATGCGGGGTTTAATCCTAAGAAAGCATTTCCCAAATCACCGAGGTCCCCATCCCTGTACCCTGACAAATTGCCGTAATTCCGTACTTACTCTTTCGGCGACGCATTTCACTAAGCAAGGTAACCGATATCCGAGCGCCTGAGGACCCGATTGCATGCCCGATAGCAATAGCTCCGCCGTTGACGTTCATTTTATCCCGTTTAACCTTAAACTCTTTCATAAAAGCCAGAGGTACTACAGCAAATGCTTCATTTACCTCAAACAAGTCTATATCCTCAATTTTTAAGCCAGCACGAGTAAGGGCTTTTTTAGTTGCTGGTACTGGTCCATAACCCATAATATCTGGATCCAAGCCTACCACGGCACAACTAACATATCTTGCTATAGGCTTCAGCCCTAATTCCTTGGCTTTTTTGCCGCTCATCAATACTAAGGTCGATGCCCCATCATTAAGGGTGGTGGCATTAGCCGCCGTTACTTTACCCCCTGCTTTAAAAGCCGGCTTAAGATTGGACATTTTTTCTAAGCTGATATCCCGACGGGGTCCCTCATCTTCTGAAATTATTAGATCATTTTTTTTGCCCTTCAGTGTTACTGGCATGATCTCTTCTTTAAAGCGTCCGGCATCGATAGCTTGAATCGCCAATTGATGACTCGTAAAAGCGAACTCATCCATTTCTTCGCGCGAGATATTCATCTTCTCGGCTAAATTTTCAGCCGTAATTCCCATACCTGTACCCGTCGGAGGACAACTTAAAATCGGTGGATACATACTATCGAAAAGTTCTTCACTCAACATTTTTTTGCCCCAGCGCATGGAGTAGAGTTCATAGGGGGCGTTACTCATACTTTCCGTTCCCCCGGCAACTACTATATCAGCATTGCCAGCCAGTATTGTTTCCACACCGGAAATAATCGCCTGCAACCCGCTCGCACAAGCACGCTGAACGGTCAAACCAGGAACCGTTTCCGGCAGCCCTGCCCGCCAGGCAGCCAGTCTGCCTACATTACATTCATCCTTATTCCGAAAATACATTTGACCAAAGATTACATCATCAATAAGTTCCTTGTGTTGATCCAGACCAGCCCGACTAACTGCCTCTTTAATAACCATCGTGGCCATATCAATCCCCAGCAAATCTTTAAAGTTACTGCCAAATAGCCCTGTAGGTGTCCGTACCATACTAACAACTACTACTTCATCACGCATAAATTCCATCTCCTCGTTAATATTTTTTACCACAACCAACTCTCAAGCCTCGTTTACTGTCTCGCAATCACAATATCACATCAAACTATTTTCTACAATTGTCGCTACGCCCAGACCACCTCCGCAACATAATGTAGCTAAGCCAAATCTGGTCTTTCTTCGGTGCATTTCATGTATAAGCGTAACCAGGATGCGTGTTCCACTGCATCCCACTGGATGCCCCAGCGCAATAGCCCCGCCATTTACATTGACTTTATCAAGATCAAGTTCTAGTTCCTTGATAACCGCCAAGGCCTGAGCTGCAAAGGCCTCATTCACTTCCACTAAACCAATATCTTTCATCGACAAGTTTGCTTTCTTCAAGGCCTTGCGTGTAGAAGGGACAGGACCTATGCCCATTACCGTTGGATTAACCCCTGCCGTAGCATAAGACCGAATGCTTGCCATCGGCGTAAGTCCTAACTCATTGGCTTTGGCTCTAGACATTATTACAACGGCTGCTGTCCCATCATTAATTCCAGAAGAGTTACCTGCAGTAACGGTTCCATTCTCATGCACAAGGAAAGGTAGTTTCTGCATTTTATCGAAGTTTGTATCGCTCCTCGGTCGTTCATCTTTGGATATTACTAATGCCGGACCGCGACTCTGTGGAATCTCCACAGAAAAGATTTCATCATCAAATTTACCCTGTTGGATAGCTGCCACTGCTTTTTGATGAGAAGCTACTGCGAACTCATCCGCATCTTTACGGTTAATGCCATACTGTTGCGCTAAGTTTTCGGCCGTCTGAGTTACCGCAAATGTTCCGTAGAGATCTGTTGACACAGTGGTAAGGATATCATCGAAATAGTCCACCAGAGTGTCATTTCCCATTTTATGTCCCCACCGATGATTGTACATCAAAAAAGGGCTTCGGCTCATTATTTCAACTCCGGCAGCAACGGCGATTTCACATTCACCTAACTCAATCAAACGAGCAGCCTGATTAACTGCTTCTAGACTAGAACCACATTGGAAATTTAAGGTAATTCCTGTAAACGTCTCTGGTGGGATACCTGCCAATAACCCAGCCATTCTTGCTACATTTGGTGCTTCACTTGTTTGGATTACATTTCCCATGATTACATGGTCGACAAGATTGCTCTCGATCCCTGCCCGTCTAATCGCCTCCCGAACTGCTTTACCAGCCAAGTCAGCCAGAGAGATATTTCTAAACGGACCTCCTAAATTTGTAATTGCACTCCGCGTTGCCGATACAATAACTATTTCCGTCATTTTCCTAACCTCCATAAAATTTCATTCTTTGGCATCTGATCTTCCAGTTAAATTGATCCCGTCCTGCAAGAATATTACTCGTTGCCTATTCCGCTGGCGCGTGCTCCAGAGAAGGTGTGGGAAACGCGAATGCTTTAGCTAAAACGTAAGCCGCCTGTAGTGCCTCTGTAGGGCAAAGCGGAAAACATTCTTTACAGTTCCAGCACTCCTCGGAGGCTATCTCTGGAATGAAGCTTATCTCCCGCCTTGTTCCTCTGTCCACAAATCCAATTGCGTCCTTCTTTTTGACCTCAGCACAATATCTTACACATAAACCACAATGAATGCAAAATGAGGGCTCTTTTTCAAAACGGTCTTTGTTTGCGCCATACTCCACCGCTAACTCTTGCAAATCAAAGGCATCTGGAGCATGAGACAGCAAGAGCTCCAAGATCATTTTGCGAATTCTGTCTACTTTTTCAGACCTAGTTCTTATGACCAAATCTTTTTCCACCGGATAAAGGCAGGAAGCAACGAGCTTGGTCCAGCCTCGAACCTCTGCTTCTACTGTGCAAAAGCGGCAACCCCCATAAGGTTCCAATTTTTCGTGGTGACAAAGTGTCGGAATCGAGATTCCCACCTTTTGGGCTGCCTCTAAAACGGTCATCCCTTCCCTAGCTACGACTTCTCTTCCGTCAATCTGTAAAATAATTTCACTCATTTTTCTTTGCTCCCTCTGACTATAGTTCTCGCTTCTTCGGGGATAGGAGCTGGAACAGGCTCGCCGGAAATCTTCTTTACCGAACGAAAACGCGGGGGGCAAACGTCGAAGCAAGTTCCGCACTTTGTGCATTTTTCTTGATCAATGACATGGATCAGGTTCTTACCACCCACAATCGCTTCTGAAGGACATTTCTTGGAGCAGATCATACAGGCCTGGCATTTATCCGGCTCAATATAAAATGTGATTAGTTCCTTGCAGGAAAGAGCTGAGCACCTCTTTTCCTTGATGTGTGCCTCATACTCCTCTCTAAAAAATTTTAGCGTGCTTAGAAACGGGTTAGGGGCACTCCTGCCCAACGCACAAAGAGCCGCTTCGCCGGCTACCTCGGCTAGCTCCTCCAACAGCTCAATGTCGCCCTCTTTTCCCTTTCCTTGGGTGATATTAGTGAGAGTCTTAAGCATCTGCCTAATACCCTCACGGCAAGGCACACATTTACCACACGATTCATCAGTCAGGAATTCAAGGAAGTACCGTGAGACATCAACCATACAGGTATCTTCATCCAGGATAATCATTCCACCTGACCCCATCATTGAACCAGCCTGGGTTAGTTCATCAAAACCAACTTCTAAATCTAACAAATTCTCAGGTAGACACCCGCCAGACGGTCCTCCTGTCTGCACTGCTTTGAAACGCTTGCCTCCCGGGATTCCACCACCTATCTTGTAGATGATATCTCTGAGGGTCATGCCCATTGGTACCTCTACAAGACCAGTATTGGTTATCTTCCCTACCAAGGAGAAAATCTTCGTGCCCTTACTTTTTTCAGTCCCTAACTGTGTAAACCAATCAGCGCCATTGTTAATGATCAGCGGCACATTTGACCAGGTCTCAACATTATTCAAAACGCTGGGTCTATCCCAAACGCCCTTGATGGCGGTATGGATATATTTTGGTCTAGGCTCACCTGCTCTGCCTTCCAAGGCCGTCATCAGAGCACTCGATTCGCCGCAGACGAAAGCCCCAGCGCCTTGGTGCACTTTAACTACAAAATCAAGGCCTGAGCCAAGGATGTTTTTCCCAAGCAGACCATACTCCTCAGCCTGCTTAATGGCGATGTTCACATTTTCTACTGCTAAGGGGTATTCTTGGCGCACGTAAAAAAATCCCTCGTGGGAGCCAATGGCATAGGCTCCGATGATCAACCCTTCAAGGACTGAGTGAGGATTACCCTCAAGAAGGCTCCTATCCATATATGCTCCAGGATCCCCTTCATCGGCATTGACTATCACGTACTTTATGTCGCCAGAAGCATTGCGTGATTCTTCCCATTTTCTCCCTGTAGGAAAACCGCCGCCTCCTCTACCTCGCAGATTGGATTGTTTGACTTCCCCCAATACCTGTTCAGCGCTCATCTGCGAAACAACTTTCGCTAACGCAGAATAGCCGCCAATTGCCAGATAATCATCGATACTTTTAGGATCAATACTACCATTGGAACCGAAAACAAGTCGCTTCTGGTGTTTGTAGAAGGGAATTTCAGATTCATACACTATCTTTTCCTTGGTAACGGGGTCGGTATAGAGTAGACGCTCTATGACCTTCTTCTCCATTATTGTCTGCGAGATAATTTCAGGAACATCCTCAGGCTTTATCTGAAAATAACATATTCTCTCGGGGTGAATAACTATAATAGGACCCCTCTCACAAAAACCATGGCATCCTGTCTTTCTGATGTCCACCTCACCACTTAAACCTTGTTTTATAATCTCCTCTTCAATACTCGCAGCGACTTCTTTACTGCCAGAAGCATGGCAAGCAGATCCGGCACAAATTGTAATACAAGGTTTATTAGGGTCTCTTTTTGACAGGATGCTTTTTCTGAGTTCTTCCAATTCCGCTGCTGAATTTATACGCACCATAATTTTACCTTACCCTATTCATAATTTTTTAAAACGTCTGCCATCTCAGCTGGCGCCATCTTACCGTGAGTCTCCCCGTCGATCTCCATCACCGGTCCTAAAGCACAACAACCGAGGCAGTTAACCGTCTCTAAGCTAAACTTCAAATCCAAATCCGTTTCGCCAGGTTTAATTCCAATCAGGTCTTGTACCGAGTCGAGGACACGCCGCGCACCGCGAACATGACAGGCAGTACCCATACAGACGTGAACTTCATGACGTCCTTTAGGAACTAAACTAAAGGCTTTATAGAAGGTAGCTATATGCTGTATTCGGGTTAAAGGAACTTGTAATCTTTCAGCTACTCTCCCTAAGGCTTCCTTAGGAAGCCAGTGATGCTCGCTCTGAATATCCAGCAATACCTGAATTAGTGAACTAGCTTCACATCCATGTTTATCAATAATCTGATCGACTCTATCCTTATTCATAGCCTCTGTCCTAGTCTCCTTTTTCGCTTTTATCCACTGCCTGCTTTTTCATCTTAGGCTAGAGCATAGCATTTCTGACCTTCATCGTACCTGACAAACCTTTGCCTTGACGAACTATTAAGGTACCTTGATACTTCAGACGGGGTCAGACCTAAAACCTTAGCGATCTCACCAGTTGTAAGAGGTCCTTCCCGCAAGAGTGAGATAATTTGGCTTATTGCCAATTTCTCGACAATTGTTTCATTAAACAACCTGTTGAACTCGTCACTGGAGAAAAATCTATAATACTCTTCCTCCGATTTAATACTTATTCTCAGTCTCTCCCTTTCCACCAGCTTAATGTAAGGGACTAGGTTTGTTACTGCTTCTAGTTTGGACTTTAAGGCATTTTCGTCTATTCCTTCGCCTTTGCCGAGAGGTCCTAACTCTTTCATCTTGCTGCCGAAGTCATTCATAATTTCGGCAAAAAGGTTTCCTTCGCCGGCAGACATAGTTTCGATCCTTAACCTTTCCGGGTTCAGCCCGATGTACTCCATTATTTTCTTACATAGCAGTACCATGTTTAGAGCATGGTAATTCCCATGAGTACTATAATTACAATCATTAAAACGGCAACCACCGATAAATACCGCATCCATTCCATTAGAGAAGGCTCTGAGTACAAATGACAGATCAACTCTACCGGAACACATGACGCGAATAACCCTGCTTTCAGTTGTATATTGTAGTCTGGACACGCCAGCCAAGTCCGCAGACCCGTATGCTCACCAATGGCAGACAAAACCTAATATTCTTGGTTTAAATTTAAGTCCTGCACTCATTCGTTCCACCTCCTTACTTATAATAATTTCATCTTAGTTTATAGGAGTTATACAAGCCTTAAACTGCCGCATCAATTTGACTCAAGAGCTCTTCATCGGTAAAGTGCTTTAGTGAAATAGCCCCTGTTGGACACATTGTGTTACAGAGACCATCTCCTTTACAGAGTACAGGGTTAATCCCGGCCTTTCTGCCTTGTGGGGTATCACGAAACTCTATGGCACCATACGTACAAGCTGTGATACAAGCCCCACATGAAATACAGTTACTTTCATTCACCGCACAAACGGAACCAGAGGCTACGACTGTATCATGCGAGAGTAAAGTCAAGACTCGCCCGGCAGCTCCATAAGCCTGGCTAACCGTTTCCGATATAAGC
>JBAQMG010000133.1:0-18909 GCA_049302575.1 Desulfitobacteriaceae bacterium
CGATAGTATCCAGAGGAGAGTATCGCTGAATTCGCTAACCCAATACGAACACTACCGACGTAGGATGACTAATGCCACGAGGCAAATTGGGAAGTAAAGCTTATGCCGAGTGGATGTAGCAAATGTAGCGCATGCGAACTTGCATTAGTGATTTACCCCTCTTTTCCTGTCACAATCTTACCTTTACCATTATTTTTCCCCTCATATAAACGTTGATCAGCTAAGCGATATAGTCCCTCATAATCTCTTGCTTCAGTCGGAAACTCAGCCACACCTATGCTTACACCTAGGCCATATTTATCTAAACTTAGCTCTTCTTTTAATCTTTCCATAATTACCAAGGCTTCCTGACCTCTAGCCAAATCCGTTAAAACAATTGTAAATTCATCTCCACCCGTACGTGCTACAATATCCTCTTCTCGTACTGCTGTTCGTAGATTCTGAGCGATAAAACGCAAGGCTTGATCCCCGATAGGATGCCCCTGTGTATCATTAAGAAACTTAAAACCGTCTAAATCCAAAATTAACAGAATGAAAGTCGTATTTCTCCTTAATGTCCCAGCCATCTCTTCATGAATGCGCTGTTCAAAGCCCTGTCTATTTAGAATACCAGTTAAGCGATCTGTTTTCGCTAAACGCTCCAATTCTTGACGCTGCCAAATGGTTTCCAAAGCAACACTTAACACCCTAACAAATGCAGCTAAAATCCCCTGACGTTGTTCCAGCAATTTTTGCCGAGAATCCATCAGCCAAAGTTCCCCAACTACACCAGAGTGTGTATTTAAAGGTTCAATTAATACCTTTTGCCAAGAAAAGTAGTCTGAAAGTGAATTTTCATCAAAGGTACGAAGAGTCGTAGCCTGATGTGTTACATAACCGAGAGGACCATCTTTATTTATTAAATTCAGAATACCCTCACGCCAAGCTGAATCATTGTGTCTGAGTCTACCAAACGGTGAACGTATTTGCCAACAATCATCTTCATGCATCAGGAAAAATCCAGCCTCTAAATAAAGGATTTCCATAGCCATTTCCCCAGCTTCATTAAATAATTGTTCCTCAGATTCAGCCTGAACTAAAATTTCCGTGCCACGTAATAAAAGTGTTAAGGCTTGTTCCTTATCCCATGCTGCAAGTAAAAGTTGTTGTTCATAAACAAACGAAGAAAATAAGGGCATAAACTGATTTATCCAATGCAAGCTACCTGAATCTAACGGATTAGAACTACCCTTGAATAAAGTTAATACCCCTAATAACTGCCCAAAATGCATCATAGGAACACAAAAAAGCCGTGTTATTCCGTAATTAGACAAATTTTTAGTCAAATCAGAGTAGGAACTGCTTATTGAATCCGTCAAAACCGGATTTAAATCTTTTAAAATAATTTTTTGGGTTATTTTATCTTGGGCACATAGGCCATCTTTTTCAGGCATCAGAACATCCATCGAAAATGTACTCTGAACCAAAAATTTTTCCTGCTCTTCGGTCTCAGCACTAATAGCCAAAGACTGAAATCCTCCATCACGCCATAACCAAATCCCAGCCATAGTTGACTCGAAAATTTCTAGGCTTCGTCTGGTCAAAATCAGAAGTGCAGCTTCTAGATCTTTTGCATGATTCATTTCTTGCAAAAGTTCTAGGATATCTTCTGGTTTAAGCATGCTCTGATCTGTAACTATATAAATTATCGCTCCACTAATCTCACCCGAATATTCTATAAGAGGGATCCCAACAATCGTACTATTATACTTTGTATTTTGACGCCAATCCTTGCGCCGCAAAACCACTTTAGTCTTTTTTTCTAGAACTTCCTTTAAAAACTCATGGTCTTTACAAAGCATACCTACAGAAATACCCAAAACCTGTTCAGCTGCCGCAGTAGCATGTAAAACACGTTCTCTATCTGTCAATACCCATTCAACATTTTTATTATAACTCGATGAAAAAATAGTATGTATCTGCTTAATGCTCATAATATAAGGTTGGATTGGCAAGTCTCACTCACCTCTCTCTCGAGTAATCCAACTTTCCTAAAGGATTCAGCCTTCAATTACTCATGCAATAATTTTACCATAAACTATCATAAAATGGATACTTAATTAACTTATATTTTGTATATTTTTTCAACAAAGCCTATTCTCAACCCATTTCAAGGGCAATTTGTGAAACAGCTACTATTGCACTGTCTATCTCTTCTTCAGTACTAAAGTGCGAAGGACTAAAACGTACCACACCTTGTTCTATAGTGCCCAACGATGAATGGGCATGTGGAGCACAATGTAAACCCGAACGTGCTATAACCCCAGACACTTGATCTAAAGCATAACCAACAATCGCAGAGTCAAGCTTTCCAATATTAAAAGCCACAATCGGAGCCTTTTTTTCCGCATTTAAACCGCCATAGATCTGAACACCGGAGATTTTACTTAATCCCAAAATCAAGCGTTGACATAAGTTCTGTTCACGCTTGCGAACATTATTAATTCCATAGGTTTTAAGATAACTAACTCCTGCCCCCAGCCCGGCGATCCCCACTCCATTCAGAGTTCCGCTTTCTAAGGCATCCGGTAAAAAATCCGGTTGTTGATCTGATTCAGATAAACTACCAGTTCCTCCATAAATTAAGGGGCGCAGAGCTATTTGGGGTCGTATTATTAAACCTCCGGTTCCCTGAGGTCCGAACAAGCCCTTATGACCTGGAAAGGCTAGCATATCAATCGGCATTCGCCCAAAGTCAAGCGGAAAAAGTCCGGCTGTTTGGGCAGCATCTAACAAATACAAGACCCCTTTCGCTCGGGCGATTTTCCCAATGCGCTCAATGGGCATCATAGTACCTGTGACGTTAGAGGCATGTAAGGTAACGACTAACTTTGTATTTTTGTTAAAAGCCTTTTCATAATCTTGCCAAGGAAATTCTCTTTCAGGTAAAACTGGAATTTGAGTGACCTTAACTCCTCTCTGGGCTAATACCCACAAGGGGCGTGAAACAGCATTATGTTCTATTGAGGAAGTAATAACATGATCACCAGGATTCAAATACCCAAATAAAGCCTGATTTAAGGCCTGCGTTGTGTTTGGAGTAAAAATCACATTGGAAGGATCATCAACTCCAAAAAATTCAGCTAAATCTTCTCGCACACGAAAAATCAGACGTGAAGCTTGTATGGCAACGGTGTGTCCACCTCTGCCAGGATTTCCTCCAGTTAATCTCAAGGTTTCTTGCATTTCCTCCGCAACTTCCTTAGGTTTCGGCCACGATGTAGCCGCGTTATCCAAATAAATCATAGGCCTTTTCCCGCCTCACTGGGAGGACGATAAATAGCACCTTCATTAAACAAATATTATCATTCCTTGTCCCTTAGATTTAATATAACTACCTTATACATTATTCATATTATATCGTTTTGTCTCTTTTGTCATCTTTGAATAAGTACTAATATTAGTAATAAATCTACCAATTTATCACTAACTTGCTGTACAATGAGTTATACATCTAAATCTAGATACTTCCGCTGTTCATAAGAAAACTTGGCTGGCGACAAGCCTTGGCGAAGATGACCGCCGTAGTTGCACTTATACTGACTTATTTCATACGTAGGAATGTATGAAGAATCACTTGTTGTTCTGAGCAGGTTTATGGAAGAGGAGGCCTAACTTGTTTTTTACCAAAAAGAAAATTAGTTCCTTATTAACAATTCTAATTTCATTAGCTTTAATCACCTTCCTTTATCCTAAGTTACAACACCCCGCTCTGTTCCAAACTTATTTAGCTGGCTTAGGTTGGAAGGGTATACTACTTGTTTTATTAATTGTCTCTCTGCAAATGCTCTTCCCAATCATTCCCTTTCCTTTGTTGGCAGGACTTAATATAGTCTTATTTGGCTGGATTTTAGGTTTTACACTTTCTTTGAGCGGAAGTCTTATAGGTAGTTCCTTAGGCTTTTGGCTTGCTCGTTTCTTAGGACAAGAGTGGATCCATGCAAAGTTGGCAAACTCTGATAAGTTAGGTCAGTGGGCAAATCTCTCCCCTGAAAAAACCTTTTACTTAATTATTCTAACCCGACTAACACCCATCTTCCCAGCTGCATTAGTAAATTATGCTGTAGGTTTATCCCCAGTCAAATTCCAGCTATTTTTCGTTGCTAGTCTTTTAGGGAAAATACCCATGATTGCTTGGGAATCCTGGATCGGTCATGACTTTTGGCAACTTTCCCACCACCCCAAACGCTTTGCTGGTGCATTAATCTTGGGTGCCCTCATTTTCGGTGGACTATGGTTAAGCTACCGCATATCGGAGGTCAGAAGCCAGAGACCAGATGTCAGATAGCTAGAAATCAGATGATAGAGGTTAGTGGCCGCATCGGAGGTCAGAGGTCAGAGGTCATATAAAGATTAAAGGTTAGATCGAGTATTTATAATTATGAATTGTTAATTGTGAATTATGCATTGAAAACAGAAGCAACAGGCGGAGCCTGCTGCTTCTGTTTTCTTAGAAGTCTCCTCTTGCTATATTAGCAAGTTCTAATGCATCTTCTTGAAGTATCTTGGTCAGTACCCATTTATCCTCTTGCCAGTAAAATTCCCAGAATTCCGTGAAATACAAACGTTTCTGATTATCCCCGGATATTTGTTTACCGCTGGAATCAACTGTGTAGTCAAGCATATTAGCATAGATCATGATCATTACATGTTCATCGCCCTCATCTAAGTGACAATTAATAAACTCCAAATCCTCGGAATTCAGAACAGGATCTTTAACAACATTCCGTTCACCACGTGCTCTTATTCCTTCTAAATCAATGTGGTATTTCTCCGCTAAAGCCGGTGCAACATAATCCGCGGCGTGAGCTAGATCTTGTCGGCTCCAAGCATCTTGTAACCAAAAAAATACTTGACGAACACGACCCACCAAATAATCTCGATCCCAACGCGGAAAAGTCTGCGAATAGTATTGCATGTTTTCACTGGTAAAGGAAATTGCCTTGCCAAACCTCTGTAGATTAGCTGAATTAGTTATCTGCCGACCGCTAAAATCCACAGGAACATTACTATGTAAATCTTTAGTTTCGTCTTTTTTCCAAGGCCGGATTTCTGAACTCTGTGGTTTATTAAATCCTCTTTTACCAGTTTGTCGCCAACTCCTAGAAGCTCGCCAAGCCTTATAGATTAAATAGAAGATGACACCTAAGAAAATTAAACCAAACAATCCTCCAGAACCCCCCCCAAAGGATGAACCACCAAAGAACATGAAAGGGAAAAAGCTATTGAATCCTCCACCCGAAAGGCCTCCTCCTGATAAAGACCTTCCCAAGCCTCCTCCACCACTACTGAAACTACGTCCCGCACTCCCACCTAAACTTCCACCCACACCTCCACCGCCACGAGCCAAAACCCATGAGGCTTGGCTCGCAAATATGAGCAAAGTTGTCAAGACTATATGCATACTTTTTGTCCAGCTCTTCATCCCATCACCTGCTCTAAATTTTATCCGTGGCTTAAACTTGATGTTCGAGCTTCGTGCTTCGTGCATCGGGCTTCGCTTGTTAATTACTCTTTATTCAACCCAGCCTTAAGTTTAGCTAACTCATCTTCAACTTCTGAATTTACCTTACTCTTTTCTAGCTCAGCGAATTGATCCTCCAAGGTATTACCACTAGTCATCATTGTTTTGGAAGCTTTAGCCTCAGCCTCCATTCTTTCCACCCGTTCTTTCATTCGATCAATATCTCCCAGAGGATCATGAGCAGATAAGCCAGAAACAGTTTCATTGGCTTTTTTCATTGTTTGCGCACGACGTTGACGCATAATCAGGTTATTACGTTCCATCTTCGCCTTTTCTAGTTTTTCACTTAGTAAGCGAAAATTTTCTTGAAGATCGGCAACAGCTGTAGTCTGATCACTAAGTTGAGTCTCGAAATCTACTAAGCTCGTTTCCGCTTGTTTTTTTAAGGTTAAAGCTGTGCGCGCCAAATCATCTTTACTTTGTTGAACGGCCAACGTTGCTTGTTCTGTACGCTGAACAATTTCCTTGCGTAGAGTCTCTATCCGCTCTTCTAATTGAATTTTATCAGCAACTGCTCTGTTAACTTGGACTTGAAAACTACGCACTTCTTCCGTTGCTCTTTCCACATAAAGATTAAGCATTTTTTCTGGATCTTCCGCTTTATTAACAATGTCCGTAATATTCGCCTGAAGCAAGTCTTTGACCTTAGAAAATAAGCCCATTATAAATTCCCCTTTCATTTTAACCCATTCTTGGTCACCCAATATAATTTATGCTAGTTCTTCCGATACTTGTGAAAATAGGTCGCAACCATAATTATTAGATGTTCTTCAGTAATATTACCACAAAAAAATGAACCATACTGAATTTTCTAGGTCAAAGGATGGTTACGATCAAAACGATTAAATAAGTAGGATACAACCGCTGCCAACGGCTGTTGGAATAGCATAGCTAAGGTTATAGGTATTGCTACGCTTGCTGGAGAATAAGCAATGGCCAATACTGCACCGAAAGCAATATTGCGCATTCCTACATTATAAACCATCGTTACCACTATAGCTCTTTTGCGATTACTTAATACGAAGGAGCCAGCGTAACCAAGAACGTACCCACAAATTACCAACAACAAGATGACCAAAAGCATTTTGATCAACGATAAGTTCCAACTGATTTCCGGAGCGACAGCGGAGGCGTTAAGGAATACAACTAAGAACAAGGCAAATTTAGAAGTTAATCCTCCAACTGAACGGGTGAAATTCGCCAAGCGTTGGTGTGTCAAATCATTAACAATCATTCCCAAAGTACTAGGAATGGTTACCATCCACAAAAGTTCCACTAACATATGTACATAATCTATGTGTACTGCCTTTCCAGCCACTAAAAGAATAAACGCAGGTAATAGAACAGGACTTACAATAGTATCCATCATTACAGCAACTAATGCTAAAGCCACATCCCCACTTACCACAGATGTCCAAATTACTGAGGTTACACCAATAGGAATTGAAGCTCCCATCAAAAGTCCCAGTCGTGTTAAATAACTATCTTGGTAAAACAAGCTGCCAATTCCCCAAGCTACTATAGGCATCGCTATATGAACTAGCAACAGCATCCAGATTACAATCCTAGGATTCCTAAGAACCCTAATGAAATCTTTAAAACTTATTCCTAAAGCAGTAACAAAAGTCATGTAAGCAAATAAACCAATTGAAATACTAGCAGACGCAGGGTTCTTCGGTATAGATAGAATGAAACCTAACAACAAGGCTGACAGAACTACGAAAAACATTCGTTTCCCTAGCCATTCATTCCCCCTGAAAAAATATTGGAGCATTTGATACCCCTTTCATCGGGGCACGAGGCTCGATGTTCGAGGCTCGAATAGAAAAACCGCAAAGCGGTTTAGAATATCGTGAACATACCTCGTGTATCATGCATCGTGCATCGCACCTAGCCAATAGTGTTTTTTAACTCGCCTAACTTCTCGATTGACACTAGGATTTCGTCTCCTGCCTTGAGCCAAATTTGCTCAGCTCTTGGATAACCAATAATCACACCCTCTGGAGTTCCAGTAAAAATAATATCACCAGGCTTTAAGGTCATGCTCTGAGATATATAACTGATGATCTCGGCACAATTGAAGATCATATCCTTGGTATTAGACGTTTGACGAAGTTCTCCATTAACTCGACACTCCATCTCAAGATTATTTGGATCAAGAATTTCATCTGCAGTAATAAGATAAGGACCTAGGGGAGCAAAGCCATCACAAGTTTTACCTAATAACCACTGGCCTTGCTTAGGTTGCAAAT
Source organism: Desulfitobacteriaceae bacterium (assembly GCA_049302575.1). Classification (GTDB taxonomy): domain Bacteria; phylum Bacillota; class Desulfitobacteriia; order Desulfitobacteriales; family Desulfitobacteriaceae; genus JBAQMG01. The sequence goes on from JBAQMG010000133.1 coordinate 7,816, forward strand.
TGCGAGCGGATAAGTCATTACCGACAGAATAACCAAAAACGCAGGCTAGAGCATCCTTCTCCTCTATTTCCCAGGCCTCTTTCCCAATCACAATAACCAGTTCAGCCTCATAATCAATCATCTTAGCCACTTTTGGAGGCACAATAACATCATGGTGAGCCGAAAGAGCATTATTAAACTTACTGAAGATAATTGGTCTTGTCGGAAAAGGCATATTCGTTTCCAAGGCATGTTTCCGATAATTTAAGCCTACACAAAGTATTTTTTCTGGAGCTGTTACACAGGGACCATAACTAACCCCTTCTTCCGGGAAAAAAAGCGTGTCGTTTTTACTAATAAGTGCTTTCTCGACAAGTTGTTCTAGAACTTTGATACTTAGCGCTCCTCCTTGAATTAGTTCTAACATACTATTGGGTAGTTCTAAACCAAATTGATTTGCAGCCAGTTGCACATTAAGGATTCCAAGGCTAGTATGTACACCCCAAGAGTAGTCTGTTCCTTTTCTCATCGTAAGTAATTTCATGTTAATTCTAACCCCTCTCGAATAAATTTTACATTCCCTACAAATATCTTTAATTTTATACGCTAATCCTCTTGATTTCAACTCTACAAAGTTAAAAGCTCTGCATTCAAACAGTGGCTTCAATGTTCCCATATTTGACTGAATACATATCCTTATCTATAATGTGTTTGATGACTATAGTACAGTTGAATTGGACTCTTTTATTACTAAATACAAAGGCTGTGAAATTGCTCCGCTCGCACAATATGCAAATGGGCTGCTTGATGATTATGAAGCTGTGAAAAATAGCTTGATATACAAAGACATTAGCAATGGACCATCGGAAGGCATGAATAGCAGAATTAAAATGAAGCATCGTAGAGGTGGAGGACGAGCTGGTATTGAACTGATAAATGCCTATAATATCCTAAAAATGAGTGACCTTGCTGGAGGATATCATCTTATTTGAGAAAGAGCCCTTTATTATAGCAGGTGATGGCGCGATTGTCCCGCTATATTTTTAAAATGTCAACGCCTGAGTAGTAACATTAATTCTTTAAAACCACCCTTGGTGGTATTTTTTATATATTTAAAGCCAAACTATAGTCAAATTCAATTACATATAAGGGAGGTGTTGCCCATGACTACAATTCAAAACGTACCCAATAGATTATCCAAGGAAAAAAGTCCATATCTACTCCAACACGCGAACAATCCTGTACAATGGTATCCTTGGTCTGAAGAAGCGTTTGAAACTGCGAAGGCAGAAAACAAGCCTATTTTCTTAAGTATTGGATATTCCACCTGTCATTGGTGTCATGTTATGGAAAGAGAGTCCTTCGAAGACCAAGAAGTGGCTGATCAACTTAATCAAAATTTTGTTTCCATTAAAGTTGATCGTGAGGAACGCCCGGACATAGATCATTTATACATGAAATTCTGTCAAGCTCTGACTGGTTCAGGCGGCTGGCCCTTGACTGTCTTGATGACTCCCGATAAAAAACCATTCTTTGCAGGTACTTATTTTCCTAAAGCTAACTCTAGACGCTATAACAGGGCGGGACTCTTAGAAATTCTTAACCAAGTGACCTCAATGTGGACAAATGATGAGTATAAATTACGCCAGAGCGCTGATCAAATTGTGCAAGCCTTCCAGCCTAACGTAAATTCAACTAACACTCAATCGTCAGAAAATCCTTCTAGACTATTTTCCCTAGAAGATTGGGGTAAGGACCTCCTCGATCAAGCCTTTGAGACTTTCGTTCAAACCTATGACCGTAATTACGGAGGATTCGGCACCTCCCCTAAATTCCCGACACCACACATCATTGGTTTCCTACTTCGATATGCCGAGGATCATCCAGACAGTCAAGCTTATACTATGGTCCGCAAAACTCTTGATAGCATGTCACGAGGAGGGATTTATGACCATGTGGGTTTAGGCTTCTCCCGCTATAGCACGGATGAAAAATGGCTAGTACCACACTTCGAAAAAATGCTCTACGATAATGCACTACTAGCCAATGTCTTTCTAGAAAGTTATCAAAGTAAACACGAAAAAGCAGATGCCTTAAAAGCCCATGAAATTTTCACCTATATCCTACGCGACATGACTTCACCAGAAGGCGCATTTTATTGTGCCGAAGATGCGGACTCTGAAGGCGTAGAAGGTAAATTTTATGTTTGGTCACCTGTGGAAATTCAACAAGTTTTGAGAGAAGAACAGGCAACTCTTTATTGTAAGGCTTACGATATTACCCCCGCAGGCAATTTTGAAGGAAAGAATATCCCTAATCTTCTGAAGGTAAATTGGAATCAAATCGCTAGTGACCATCAAGTTACAACTGAAACACTTCATTCTCTCCTAGAAACTTCTCGCCTTGCCCTTTTCAAAGTTCGTGCACAACGAATTCATCCGCATAAAGATGACAAAGTTCTCACCGCCTGGAATGGTTTGATGATTGCCGCCCTTGCTAAAGGGGCCCAAGTTCTAAATGCTCCTATTTATCTACAAGCTGCAGAGCAGGCAATAAAGTTCCTTAAAACCAATCTTCGTAGGTCTGATGGTCGTCTCCTAGCACGCTATCGTGATGGTGAATCTGCTAACCTAGGTTATTTAGACGATTATGCTTATTTAATTTGGGGTTTGCTTGAACTCTATGTCGCGAGCGGTAAACCAACTTACCTTGAATGGGCTCTGAAACTTCAACAAGATCAAGAACGTTTGTTTACAGATTCACTAAGCGGCGGCTATTTTATAACTGGATCGGACGCTGAGGAACTACTTATTCGTCCAAAAGAAAGTTACGACGGAGCACTACCTTCTGGTAACTCCATCAGTGCCCTCAACCTACTCCGTTTAGCGCGTTTGACTAGGGATGAAAAATGGGAAATCCGCGCAGAAAACCAGTTGAGAGCTTTTAAATCCATGATCACAGCCGATCCCTCTGGCTACACAGCCTTTCTTCAAGCAATGCAATTCGCCCTACACCCCGGAGGACAAGAGTTGATTTTAACTGGATTGTTGAACTCACCAGAACTAGCCGCGATGCGTGCAACCATCTTTTCCAGTTTTCGCCCCTATTCTACGCTTCTCTATCAAGAAGGAAAGGTCGGTCAGATCATTCCCTGGGCAGAGGATTACCCTCTAGAGGATAGCGTTACAGCTTATGTATGTCAAAATTTCAGCTGTCAAAACCCCGTTACAAGCACAGCTGAATTAGATATACTATTACAACATTCATGAAGTAATAATCATTTAAAGTAACCAAGAAAAGCTAGGAGGCTTTACACCCCTAGCTTTTTCGTTCGGAAAACTATTTTGCTTTTTTATGCTTAATTATATCCCCTGCATTCTCAATGGTCTTGTCTATTTAACATAAAGTTGTTTCCCAATAGTATCCTAATAATTCCATTCTACCATATTTTGTTTTTTAGCCATTGTCGTTGACACTGAATCTTCTTCGGTTTAGATCCAGAACAATGCTTCAGTTTTGACCTTAAAACTTGCCGAGCATTAACTAAAATTATTTTACCACCTCTACATAACACTTGCCTTCGATGATTAAGAAGGAAAGAAGTGGTTTACAATTATTAATGATAGAGTATAATTAATCAGGATGCAAATGGTATGCATTTGTAAATTATAAAGAAGGAACTGAACTTCAATGCATTCAAAGTCGATTAAAATTCTTGGCCTAATAATATTAAACCTATTTGTGTTAAGTGGTTGTGGGGCTAGTTCAGTAACAAACAATAATGAAAAATCGCTAACAATAGCTACTTCATTCTATCCTATGTACGTATTCGCTTTAAATGTTGCCCAAGAGATACCTAATGTGAAAATTATCGATATGACTAAACCTATCACTGGATGCCTTCATGATTATGCGGTTACTCCTGAAGATATGAAGAATCTGGAGGGAGCGCGATTCTTCATTACAAATGGAGCAGGAATGGAGTCCTTTATGGATAAGATTACGAGTCAAATGCCGAATTTGAAAATAGTTGATTCTAGTAAAGGGATACAACTAATTAAAGGTGAAGGTAATGAAGGGGATAATCCTCATCTATGGGTGAGTATCTCTAATGCCATTATACAGGTGGGTAATATTGGAGATCAGCTTTCCTCGCTAGACCCTACTAATGCAGCTAAATATAAGGAAAATACCAGTGCTTACATTAAAAAGCTGAAAGTAGAAAGAGCTAAAATGCATCAAGCCTTGGACGGTGTGAAAAATCGTGATATTATTACTTTCCATGAAGCATTTCCCTATTTCGCGAAAGAATTCAATTTAAACATAGCTGGGATCATTGAACGTGAACCTGGTTCAGAACCCAGTGCCAAAGAATTGGCTAAAACGATAGACAAGGTAAAAAATCTAAAAGTAAAGGCTCTTTTTGCAGAACCTCAATATTCTACTAAAGCGATAGATACGATCGCCAAAGAAACTGGTGCTAAAGTTTACACGCTTGACCCAGTAGTAACTGGCCCTATGGAGGCAGATGCCTATATCAATATTATGGACAAAAATCTTAAAACATTACAAGAGGCGTTAAAATGAAACAACACGAGTGTCTTAACAATTCTCAATGTTCACCCTGTAAATGTGGTTTATGTTGCACCAAAATTGCAAACTTTGGGATTACACGTAGCGGTATAGAAATATTAAAGGATGTCAATCTCCACATTCACTGTGGGGATTTGACCGCTATCATCGGTCCGAATGGTGCTGGAAAAAGCACTTTATTAAAGGCTATCTTGGGAGAGCTTTCTCATACTGGCGAACTTTTGTTTCTTGATGCCAAAAACGAAGGGACAACGAGACCGATCATTGGGTATGTTCCACAGAAGCTTGAGCTGGATTCTAGTTCTCCCACGAGCGTACTTGATTTATTTGCCGCAGCTTATTCGAAAATACCTATTTGGTTTTCCTATCCTAAAAAAATACGTGAACGTGTTCGGGAAAGTTTAGCCAGAGTTCAGGGGGAACACTTAATTAATCGATGTTTAGGAGCTTTATCAGGTGGGGAGTTACAAAGAGTTTTACTAGCACTCGCCCTTGATCCCATTCCACACCTCTTACTCCTGGATGAACCAGTATCAGGTATTGATCAGAGGGGTTTGGTATTGTTTTATAAAACAGTTGCTATACTTAGGAAAAATTTTGATTTATCAATTATTTTGGTTTCACATGATCTTAATTTAGTAGCGGAGTATGCTGATCGTGTCGCATTTGTGAATAATAAAACGATTGAATGCGTTGGAACTCCACAAGAAGTATTCAGTAATGAAAAAGTAATTCAGACGTTTGGTTTAGATTGGTCAAAACGCGATCTAAGAGATGAGAAGGATAGGGTGAACAATGCACTTCTGGTATAGTTTGGTAAACTTATTGTTTCCTTTCGGATGGCTCCAGCATACGTTTATGAAGAATGCTCTATTGGGTATTTTATTGATCACCCCAATTTTTGGATTGTTAGGTACAATGATCGTCAATAATAGAATGGCCTTCTTTTCTGATTCATTAGGGCACTCTGCCCTAACTGGTATTGCCATTGGCGTTATCGTGGGCATCAAAAATCCTATTTGGTCAATGCTCTTCTTTGCAGTTTTGATTACTATAGCAATTCTAATTGTAAAAGAAGCCAATACAGCTTCCACTGATACAATCATCGGGGTGTTTTCTTCGTCAGCAGTTGCACTAGGAATCGTCATTCTTTCACGCAACGGAGGATTTAACAAATATTCAGTTTATCTTATTGGAGATTTGTTGAGTATTAGCCCCTCCGATTTGCTAACCCTTGGCCTTGTATTTATCATAGTTATTGCTTTGTGGATCGTTATTTTTAATAAACTTCTTTTGGCTAGTATGAATCAATCACTGGCACGTAGCAGAGGGATTAACATACGATTATACGAATATTTATTTGCCATGATTATGGCGGTTATTGTGACAATTTCAATCCAATGGGTAGGGATACTAATTATTAGTTCATTATTGATCTTGCCTGCAGCTTCTTCGCGAAATATAGCTAAAAACATGAGGCAATACCATATTTTATCTGTTTTAATTGCCCTAATATCAGGTATAGCTGGGTTAATCTTATCCTACTTTTGGGGAACTGCTACTGGGGCGACTATTGTGCTGATCTCATCCGTGTTTTTTGCAGCAACTTTTATAATCAAATTAAGACTTGGGTAAATAGTTTGTCTGGACACATTATTAAAAGCCAAACACCTATTTTTTTCTACAAAGTAGGTTGAAAAAAACAGGTGTTAAAGTGAATACCTATTATTTGCTTAATAAATGTCTTTTTATTGATATACATTAATTTGTTCTTCTGTTTAACAAATCATGATCCACCTAATACCGAAGATTGTTAAAATGAAAGAATAAGAACGACGATTATTCCTTGAAGTAAATGAATCATCAATTGCCATAGAGCACCTTTAGGAGAGAGGTTGTAATTCGGTTTAACCAAAAACTTTGCAACTACTACTTGATGAACGAATACCCAAAAGGCTAAACCTACACCCATACCTTTCAAGTAGGCGTATTGGGGTCCGAATATTTGAAGAACTAATGCTATAAGTAATCCAAAGAGCATTCCCACAGTAATATGACCAAAGAAGCCCACTATTAAAGCCTTCTTCTCGGTTAATGGCTTAATTTCGGGTAGCATAACGGCTGCGCAAAATTGTATACAGTGATTGTCAATTTGATTAGCCTTGTAGAGTAGATAATTTACGACAGATGCGATAATAGTTGCTACTGCTCCAGCTACAGCACCGTCTATTAGTAGATCGTTAAATATAATAATCTCCTCCAATTCACCTTCTTAGTTCTACATTACCCGATTTTAGTTATAATTATTTTACCAATTTATGGTGAGAAAGAAGTTGCCTTTTGGATAATGCGCTTCTTTTTTCATTTTCAAGCGCATAATTTGACAAATAATCTATTAAGATGTAAGGTCTAAATGTATCGAGTGTACATTGCTGTAAAGAGCGAGTAGTAATAAAGGAGATGTGTTTATGGAAGAGCCAAAAATCGCCCAAAAATCACCCTATGCCGTAGAAGCCGAAGAAGGTAAAACCTATCATTGGTGTTCCTGTGGCCACAGTGCTAATCAGCCCTTCTGTGATGGATCACACAAAGTAACATCTTTCACGCCAGTCGACTATACAGCAGTGAAGAATGAAACCGTATATTTCTGCGGGTGCAAACATACTAAAACTCCGCCTCTCTGTGATGGATCACACAATAAGCTCTAATTTTAAGCACAATCTAAGTTTTTAAACAAAAAGGATAGCTCTAGCTATCCTTTTTTATATTTTCTTATTCTGCTTCATTATCCTTAATATTGAACATCCCTTAAAAATAAGCCTTTAGCTTGAGCTAAGGATCCAGCTTCCAATCGTTTCTTTTCATTTAATATTTTTTCAATATTTATTGGTTTGAGATTACCTTTACCTACTTCAAGAAGGGTTCCTGCAATGACTCTTACCATATTCCACAAGAATCCATTTCCATTAACCTCTATTTCTAACATGCCATTATTTTCAATTATATTTAGATAATTAATCGTTCTAATAGTAGATTTGTCACTATTTCTTGAGTTTGTAAAACTCTGAAAATCATGACTTCCAATTAAAAACTCAGAAGCATTTCTCATCTCAGTTAAATTAAGTTTCTCAGCAAGGTGATAAATATACTTTCTGTTAAACACATGTCTAAATTTGTTGTTATTTATTTTATAGACATAAGTTTTTGATTTCACATTATATCTTGCATGGAATCTTTCAGCTACATTTTCGATAGATTTTATTACGATATCTTCAGGTAAAAACTCATATAAATAATCTAACATAATGTCGATACTAAAAGCACATTTAGTATGGAAATTTGCTATATAATTTTCAGCATGTACCCCTGAATCAGTTCTTCCACAACCCACTACTTGAATATCCTCCCCTGTCATTTTAGATAATACAGTTTCTATTTTACCTTGTATCGTTAGATCAGTATCTTTTTGTTTTTGCCATCCTTTATATTTAAAACCATCAAATGCTATAGTCATTTTTAAATTTCTCATTAAATTCCGCCTTTAATTCATTTTAAGTCTTTTTGCAATACTCAATTCCGATAAAATTATCTGACCATTGCCAAGATTTGGTTTTTATGAAACTTGTGGTAAGTGCCCAATCATCCAACTGTTGGCTAGACAGTCGGTGTTCCAGCGGTGGTCCCATTTCCGTAGAAGCTTTGGCCCACTCAATTACCACCAATCTACCACCAGTTTGAAGAATTCTATTCAATTCACGGAAAAATTCAATAGGTTGATCAACTTCGTGTAAAACGAGCGAAGTTAAAATTCCGTCTACCAACAAATCTGGTAGGGGAAAACTACTTTCTTCAGATTGAAGCACCTTAACATTGTGGATTTTTAATTGAGTGAGATTTTCACTGAGATCGTTCAACATTTCAGCACGTATATCAAGAGCGTACACCTGCTTTACTTCATTGGCAAGCGGTATTGTAAAAAACCCTGTGCCACAACCAATATCAGCCCATACAGTGTGAGTTCCAAGCCCAATGTCCCTTAAGACCAGAGCAGGGGGCAAAATTGCCTGACGTTGTACGCTATTAAGTTTTTTACGATTTTCAGGATCAAATTTATGGTCTGTCACAGTATCCACCTTCCTACCCCCGATTCAGGGGATTCTCATACATATTATCTTCTTTATATTGAAGTTTATCTGCTCTGATAGCGGCAATAATATCTTCATGTGATATCTCAAATTCCCTTTGAGTAAAAAGCTAGGGTTAATTCATCAGAATGCATTATGAATTATCACGCCGCTCCCTGTAAACGGCTTCGTAAAATCTCCCCATCTATACATTCTTCGCTTTCGAGTAAATTCGCAATCTCCAAAAGTACTACTTTTTTTTGCATAATAATTTCTTTAGTTCTCATCTCAAGATACCCTAAGATATCCCTCGTTATGTCCTGGCGTTGCACTTTACTAATTCTCGAAATATCAGTAACACCCAAAGAGGACATTCCAGACTGTAATATTTTCTCCACTAGATTTAAAGCTTGTTCGTAATCACCAGCAGCACCCGTACTTCGCGCACCTAAAACTACTTCCTCTGCTATGGCTCCGGCTAATGCTATCATTATTTGATCTTCTAACATAACCTTGGTATACAAATATATATCATCTTCAGGATAATGACGTACATAACCTAAAGCGCTCCCTCTTGAACGGATAGATATTTGGGCTACGGAATTCGGTCGCACAAATTCAGCAATTAAAGCGTGACCACCTTCATGCAAGGCTACCCTATGAAGTTCCTCACAGTTTGGCTTACGATCAAGTTTTTCACCTAGCATAACCTTATCGATAGCCTCTCTCAGATGCTTCTCAGTGATTTCAACAGCATCCTCCCTCAAAGCAAAAACTGCCGCCTCATTGGTCACACTTTCTAAATGAGCACCTGAGAAACCATACGTTTCATGAGCGATTTTTTCTAAATCCACAGCTTTAGCTAAGGGCTTATTCCGCGCGTGAATAGTTAAGATAGCTAGTCTGCCCTCTTTATCAGGCAAATCAACTTTCACCTGCCGATCAAAGCGCCCTGGTCTAAGCAAAGCCTGATCCAAGGCTTCTGCTCTATTAGTGGCAGCAACAACCAAGATTTGAGGTCCTTGATCAGTCCCCAGTCCATCCATCTCGACTAAGAGTTGATTAAGTGTTTGATCATATTCGTGGTGAGACACATTTCCTCCGCGTTTAGCACCTAAAATATCCATTTCATCAATAAAAATAATGGCACTTACCTTTTTCTCCTTAAGGGCAAGCTCACGAGCCCGGCGAAAAAGACTACGTACCCTTTCAGCACCAACTCCGGCATACATTTCCACAAATTCACTCCCAGAAATCGAAAGAAAAGCCGAATCAGTATATCGTGCAGCTGCCTTAGCTAGAAGTGTTTTACCCGTACCAGGAGGACCAGAGAGCAAAATGCCCTTTAAAGGGCGTATACCTAAAACTTTCATACGCTCAGAGTACAGCAAGAAATCTAAGGCTTCCTGCAACTCCTTTTTAGCCGTATTTTGTCCACCAATATCGTCAAATTGAATAGCTGATGTTGAAATAATAATTCCTTTACCCGATGTTCGAACTAATTGACGTTGAATTACAAATTTCCATAAGAGAAGGGCACTACCTATAAGCAATCCAATAGGCATTACATTATAGCCCATCACTAACAAGTAGGCGAAGATTCCAAGTCCTAGACCGATTGCCAAATCGATAAACATACTCTCATCCTCACCTCCCACGTTAACTTTTTTCACTTCTTAAAAACTTAGCTTGACTATGACGTTCTATTACGGTGACTAGTTGTGTCTCACCTTTAGTCAACACTAAATAGATTTGATCACTATCCATATTCAAATCTAGCTGAACTCCCGACTTATCTGCTATGAGCTTAACATTCTGTTCCATTTCAGTGAAATTACCTTTAATGATACTTTCTTGTAAAGCAAACTGCATCTGATTAAGAATTTGCTCCAATTCAAAACTACGCTCGTCAAAATATCGAATAGGTATTGCTCCTGCTAACTTTTCAAGCTTCTCACTGGTCTTAGGTAAATCACTTACACGGCTCGTTACAACATCAAGTTCCTTTTGTCCGTTTACTTCGACAACTTTTACCGACAATACACCGTGAATCTGCTGGCTCTGCTTTAAGATAGAGGTATCCACCCAATTCTTTTGATATAAGATTTGCCCTACTATAAGCAGCCCAAATACCAGGAGCCCGACGAGGCTAATCAGCGTAATCCGCTGTTTTGTCATCGTTTCCCCTCCAATTTTGCTATCACTTTATCTATCGACATTATATCACGAAGTATATCAATTGCTGACGCGTAATATTATCCAATTTAGCAAAAAAGAGTTTTCCTAAAAAAAACTCTCAACACAATTATTAGTTTCACTTATTATTATGTAACCTGGATTCTCGGAACGCCTAACAATATTTCGTACGCCGAACAGCCTGAAACACCCTAAAACACTG
>JBAQMG010000134.1:0-44238 GCA_049302575.1 Desulfitobacteriaceae bacterium
GAAATAAGCTCTGCCAACGGCTGTGGATAATATAAAAAATCCATACGCTAACTAAAATAAACCGGGTATTTTTAACCCACCAGTTAGTTTTCCCATTTCTGAAGCTGTCATTTCCTGAGCTTTACGCAACCCCTCATTAATAGCTACTTTAATGAGATCCTCCAACATTTCCACGTCTTCGGAGTCAACGGCCTCTGGCTTAATCCGTAGTTCGACAACTTCCATTTTACCACTCACGACAACCTGCACAGCCCCTCCACCTGCAGAAGCATCGACAGTTTTGCTTTGAAGCTCCTCTTGTGTCCGCGCCATATCTTCCTGTAACTTTTGGGCTTGTTTGAGCATTTGGCTCATATTCCCCATTCCACCGCCACCAGCATTTTTGTTAAATCCCATCTTTAACACTCTCCTTATATCAATCTTTCGGCTACTTAACTAGACAATTAGGAATCTTCCTTTACAACTACCATCCCAGACCCAAAAATATCTTGTGTACGCTTAATTAAAGCTTGCCTATCCAGCTCTTCCTCGTGATTATGGTTCGCTCCAAGCTCCTGTTCATTTTCCATAATACCACGCACTATAAGCTGAACGCCGAAAAGCTGGTACAACACGTCTTGAACCGTTTGCCGGTTCTCAATTTGATCCACCTTATCCCGATGAAACGAAAAACCATTTTTAAAAACTAAAACTAAAGTGTCTTTGTCTAAGCCTCCCGGTTTGCCTTCGAGTAAAAAAGCATGGGTTGATTTTTTAAGCTTACGGACATTATCCAAAACTTCAGGCCATTTATTAGCTATTTGTTCTAAAGTTAGCCATCCACTCTTACCCTGCTTAGAAGTTTCTTCGCTATACCGTAAAGGATCGCTAGCCATTTCCGCATCTTTATTAACTACAAGCTGCGAATCTACTTGAGTAGTTCCCTGCCTAGTCTTAGGTTTTTCATCAAATACCTGTCTCTTTATAGGGGTTGAATTACTTGCCTTAGCACCTTCAACAGCTAAAGCAGAACGCTCTTTAAGTTGTTCAGCTCCATTAAATGTACTTTGGCTCTTATGGATGGCTTCTACGATTAACAACTCAGTTGCTAGGCGCGCATTCGTCGCATATTTTAGTTGCCCTTCACCCTTTAATAGAACTTCTATCCACAATAACAAACGTTCCAGACCTGAACTTTGACTTTGTTGAATTAACTTCTCCAAAAGATGAGGTACAATCATCGGCGCATGCTTTGTCGTCAAAAAAAGCAAAGCCTGACGTAAATACTCTAATAATTCTCGTAGAATTTGTCGGGGGTCTCTGCCCTGCTCTATTCCCTGTGCTAAACTACTCAGGGCTTTACCATAGTCTGCTTCTAAAAAAGCTTCAACAACCTGGGCACTAAACGTCTCCCCGACCATTCCTAACACTTGGTATACATCTTCAACACCGAGGGGATCATCCTGTACTAAGCATTGATCCAGGATACTTAATGCATCCCTTAAACCACCTTCGGACTTTTGGGCAATAACCTGTATCGCAACTGGGTCAACTTGGCGGCCTAAAGCATTAACAACCTCATTCAAACGAGTTTTGATATCCTCTAAAGCAACCCGATAAAATTCGAAACGTTGAACCCTAGAGAGAATAGTAAGTGGTATTTTCTGAACTTCTGTCGTCGCTAGAATAAAAACCACACGTTGAGGTGGCTCCTCCAAAGTCTTAAGTAAAGCATTAAACGCTTCTGTTGTTAACATGTGCACTTCGTCAATGATATAGACCTTAAATCTTCCTCGACTGGCACTAAGTCTGACTTTTTCTCGCAAATCCCTGATCTCATCGATACCACGATTGGACGCAGCATCAATTTCCATAACCTCCATAGCATTACCTTGATCAATCCCTTGACAGGAATCACAAGCATTACAAGGTTCAACCCCAACTCGTTGCTCACAATTCAGGGCTTTAGCAAGAATCTTGGCAGCGGTTGTTTTTCCGGTTCCCCTTGGTCCACTAAACAAGTAAGCATGTGCGACCTTATCTTGCTCTAGAGCATTCATCAAGGTTCTGGTTACATGTTTTTGTCCTACAATTTCTTGAAAAGTTCGGGGTCTCCATTCACGATAAAGAGCCAAATATGCCATAATGAATTCACCCCTACTCAATTAATTCATAATTCACAATGCACTTTAATCAATGCAATATGCATTATGCATCGCGTGTGGCATACCAAAAAAGATGGTACCTAAACCACCTTAAAATTTAAAGGCCGTGCACCTTTACTTGAACAATCGCTTCCAGACGTTCCCAAGGTCAGTCACTCGATTCAGGCAACCCTGCGGCACACAGAACGAACTCCTTAGTGCTGCTTCCGTCAGGATCTGACACGGTTCGAAGGGTTCTATTGCGCAAGACCAAAATCTCATCACAACCAACCATGGACTGCTCCACAGGCGACGCCCTCACGCAGGAATTCCACCCCGCTATAGCGGATTGCGGGTTACAGGGATCCGCTACCTCCCCATCTAGCACAGCCAAATCAATTATAGCAAAATAAAAAGCCAAAGTCGAATACTTAGGCTTAAAAACAATATGGCGGAGAGAGAGGGATTCGAACCCTCGACACAAGTTGCCTCATGTACTCGCTTTCCAGGCGAGCGCCTTCGACCAGCTCAGCCATCTCTCCAGATAGCAAGGGTTTCAAGTTTTTCGACTTCACTTTTGAGTCATTTAGTGCACTCGACTACGATATATCCCAAGCACAAATAGTATTATAAGTGGAATGATACATAATGTCAATTAAACAATATCGCTTACAAAGCTGAAAACAGAAAAGCACTATCAGTCATTTGTAATGTTTTCAAGAGAGTATGGTATTAGAATTTTTTCAGTCTTAGAAGTTATTAAATATTTCTGAAATTTTGTCCATAATTAGAAGGAATTAAAATAATTTTTGTCGAAGACAAGCTTATTCTTTAGTTAAAAGGGAGGTATGTTTATCGTAAAGATTCATAATAGTAATGCATGAACCAAAAAAAATAAGAAAGAGGGGGAGATTTGCAATGGGTATTCGTCTGATTAAGATTTCTGCTGTGTATTTACTGATTGGTTTAGCTCTAGGTATGTTTATGTCAATCACAAAGGACTTCAAGCTATCATCTCTTCATACTCACATTCTTGTGTTAGGTTGGGCACTCTTTGCGGTAATAGGAATAATTCATCAACTTTTCCCAAAAGCTAGCGAAACCGTTCTGGCGAAAGGTTATTTTTGGCTGCATAATATAGGTTTACCAATTATGATAGTTGGTTTGTTTGTTGTGTTAGGGGGAAATTCAGCACTAGAACCAGTGGTTGCAGTTGGAGCATCCCTTACTACAATTGGACTTATTTTATTTATTATTAATGTATTCAGGAGTATTCGTAATTAGATTTTTCTAACGACCTAATGATTTATTCTATCTTTCAAAACCTTAACCTCGGCTTCGTCGGGGTTTTTTTTATTATCTAACATATCAATTCATTGTTTGGATAAAATTATTAAACTGCTAGGAATGGTACTTAACTAGGCACTTCTAAGATTCCACAATTTTATTATTGTCTGATTAATTATCAAATGCTATAATGTCTACCATGGATGCAATAAAATCCACCCTAGGTGGACGAAATTGCTTATTATTTACGCACCCGAAAAGGAAGGCGATTTATAATGCTGGTAGTTCAAAAATATGGTGGTAGTTCAGTTGCCAATCCTGAGCGTATCCGTTTTGTAGCTCAACGTGTAGCGCAAGTTCACGCCCAAGGACACAGTATCGTCGTAGTCGTCTCAGCTATGGGAGATACTACTGATGAATTAATAAAATTAGTTCAGGAAATAACCCCTAACCCTGCTGATCGGGAAATGGATGTTCTTTTATCTACTGGTGAACAGATTTCAATGTCACTGTTAGCAATGGCTCTAAAGGAATTAGATAAACCGGTTATTACCTTAACTGGTGCTCAAGCTGGCATTAAAACCGACAACTCGCATACAAAGGCCAAAATACTCGAGATCAACTCTCTCCGCCTTGAGAAAGAGCTCAAACTGGGTAAAATAATAATAGTTGCCGGATTTCAAGGAATTAACCTAGCCAACGATATTACGACCTTAGGAAGGGGCGGTTCTGATACTACTGCAGTAGCCCTTGCCGCTGCCCTCAAGGCTGAACTATGTGAAATATATACCGATGTCGACGGTGTTTACACTACCGATCCACGTGTAGTCCCTGATGCTCAAAAGCTAAAAGAAATATCCTATGAAGAAATGTTAGAATTAGCAAGTTTAGGGGCCGGCGTTCTCCACCCTCGTTCAGTCGAACTTGCCATGGAGTACGGGATTCCGTTGCACGTTCGTTCCAGCTTCAATCAAAACCCTGGTACAATTGTTAAGGAGGTAAATCAAGTGGAAAGATCCCAAGCGGTTACGGGTGTAGCCTATGACCTTAATGTCGCCAAGATTGGCATCTATAATGTTTTTGACAAACCTGGCATAGCTTATACGCTATTTAAAGCCCTTTCTGATCAAAAAGTAAACGTCGATATGATTATTCAAAGTGCTATGCGCGATGAGATGAATGATATTTCCTTTACTTGCACTCAGGCTGATTTGAGAAAAGCCCGAGATGTAGTCGAAAAGCTTCTTCCTGAATTGGGCGCTGACGCTTTTAGCAGCGATGATAGTGTCGCTAAAGTTTCAATTGTCGGGGCTGGAATGGTCAGTAACCCTGGCGTGGCAGCCTTAATGTTTGAGGTTTTATTCGAAGAAGAAATTAATCTCGAAATGATCAGTACTTCGGAAATTAAAATATCCTGCATCATTAAGGCAAAGGATGCCAAGCGAGCGGTTGTTGCTTTGCATAAGAAATTTAACTTGTCCACAAAAGCTTAGCGAACTCGCTTCGCTCGATGATTCAGTGGGGGTCTCTAACCTCCCCCTCTGAATTATAAGGTATAATAATAAATTGTGCCGAATTCAGCTCCCTTATAGAAGTGGAAGCTAAATTCGGCACTTGGTTAAAAAATAAGCGTTCATAATAAGCGTTCATCTAAGAAACGCTTATTTTTTTGACTATATAAACTATGAATAATTTTTTTCAGTTATCTTTTGCAACCGCCTGAATTAAAACATTTTATCATTATCCGTTTTTACCTAAAATTCATTGGAAAACTAAAATAGATATCTTGAACCCATGCCTAGTTTATAGTCGCCATATTCCGGGTTTTCTTGATGGGTAATGTTGGGATTTGGATTCTCGATTGCAGTTTTGGCATAGTTTTTGGCGTCAGTAGCCAGTTTAACTGACTCATCTAAAAGCCGCCTGGCCTCTTCTGGGTTATGAAAACCCATACTATTTTCTGAAGCTACAAAGTCCCAACGCCACTGTGCCCGACGGTGCATGGCTCTGGCCATCATTAGATTGAAACCATCAGAGTTAGGCAGGTTATCCGCTTTTTTTATATCGTCAATTGCCTCGGAAATCATCTTCTCTGCCTGCATCCGTTTTGCATAAATCTCATCTTGAATTGTAATGACTTGATCTTTTAGATTAGTATCCTTATGACAGCCCCTGCAAGAGAATTCTATAGTATTTAACGGACTCTGCCAATGATGTGAAGCGATTGTTTTGTCGCCCATTCGTTCTTTGGGCATATGGCAATCAGCACAAGCAACCTTATTACTTGCATGTACACTTGTAGACCAAGTCTCATATTCAGGGTGACGAGCTTTAATTAAAGGTGCTTTCGATTCTGGATGGGACCATTCCGTAAACCAAATTGATCGATAGTATTGTTCCAAATTCTCTGCTTTAAGGCCAAACTTCCAAGGAAACACGACTTTCTTTGTTTGAGAATTCAGGTAATAAGAGGAGTGACATTGACCACATACTGCAGAGCGCAGTTCAGTCTGACTCAAACTATTTGGATCTTTCCCCATTGCTTTAAGAGCTTCTAGAAAAGGCTGTCGAGTTACTTTTAGTTGCATTGTTCTACTATCATGACAATCCACGCAGGAAACCGGATGCTTGATCAGAGGTTGTATATCCTTAAAAGGCTGTTTATAAAAACTATCCCCCATTTCACTAATTAACTGAGTAGCATTGGGACTCTTACAAGTCCAGCAAGAAGCCGTAGTCTTGTTCGTCACACGTTTAGTTTTTTGAACGTCTTCCAAAGCATAAAAATGACCACGTTTATTATTATAGTCAATCCCAAACCCAATACCTGCAAAGAGGCGCTTAACGATTGGGTCTTCTTCTAAATACGAAAAGGGAACAGAACCGCGGTATTTACTCTGGCCCTGAGATATTTCAGCATTCTGAAGGTAACTTGCATATTCCTCTGGATAATATTGACCCCAAACTTGCGGATCAAGCTCATTACTCGGGATCTTATTTGCTATTTTGACAGCCGTTGGTTTTACAGAAGCAATATCTAATTTCTGTAAAATTGATTGTTTGAATCTAAAATACAAAAGAAAAGTTATTACCGTAATTGCCACTAGTACCGCTATAAGTATGGCAAGTTTTTTCACAAATTAACCTCCTCGTATAACATTTGCATTCATATTATAACAGAAGACAGCCATTACAAATGTGAAATGAATCACTTTAATTTTCCTCTTCCAACTTTCTTTTTTCCCACACGAAAAAAGACTGCCTCAGATATTTGAGACAGTCCATATATTTACTTAGTATACTCCCTATCATCAAATTATTTCAAAGAACTTAAAACCTGTTCATATATCTCCTGTGGCTCATCGCTCTCATTGTCTACATGAGTATGGAACACTCGACATTACCCGAGGTCTTGCGCAAACTAAGTCAGCCTTTAAAGTTCATGAACAAATAAACCGCTTCTCAGTTTTGGCTCAAACCAAGTGGATTTTGGAGGCATCACCTTTCCAGCATCAGCTATATCCATTAATTCTTCAATCGTTGTTGGATACATGGAGAAGGCTACTTTCATACCCTCTTTCACCCTTCTCTCGAGTTCCTCTAGCCCCCTAATTCCACCCACAAAATCAATTTTCGTGTCTATTCTAGGATCTTCAATCCCGAGAATTGAGCTCAGAAGATTATTTTGCATTATCGAGACATCTAATCGATCAACAGGATCTTTTGAGTTATAGGTTCCTTCTTTGGCAGTCAGCTTATACCACTTACCATCAAGGTACATACCAAAGGTATGTTTTTGCTCCGGTTTAAATTGTCCTTTACTATTAACCTCTTCAATGTCGAACTTTTCTTTTATTTTATTGATAAACTCTGCTTCTGAGTTGCCATTTAAGTCTTTGACCACTCTATTGTAATCCATGATATAGAGTTGCTCGTCTGGGAAAAGTACGGACAAGAAAAAGTTAAACTCTTCTAAACCGTTGTAGTTTGGAAACTGCGCCCTTCTCTTGAGCCCTACTTTGACGGCTGATGCTGAACGATGGTGTCCATCAGCAATATACAGGTACTCGATTCCCGCAAACGCTACCACTAATTTATCTATTAGAACTGAATCGTCAATTGCCCAAACTGTATGCCCAATATGATCTTCTGATACAAAGCTATACACAGGCTCATGAGCTCCGAGCCAGTCGTTAATCATAGCATTAATCTCGCGCTTTGCCCTATAGGTTAAAAATATGGGTCCAGTATTGGCGTTACAATAATCCACATGGTTAATTCTATCCAATTCCTTATCAGCTCTCGTATGTTCATGCTTTTTGATTATATCATTAAGATAATCATCGATAGAAGTACATCCTACAAGTCCAATTTGAGCCCTTCCATTCATAACCTGCTTATAAATATAAAGGGAATTATTATTATCGCGGATAAAAATGCCTTCTTCGATCATCTTCTTCATATTGTCTCTGACCTTTTCATAGACTCTTTGATCATGAACATCTATCTCTGGATCAAGATCTATTTCCGCTTTATCAACATGAAGAAAAGAATACGGATTGCCCTTTACAAGCTCTCTGGCTTCATCACTATTCATTACGTCATAAGGAAGTGCCGCGACCTTGTCAGCCAGCTCTGGAGTGGGCCTTATTGCTTTAAAAGGTTTTAAAATTGCCATAATATCTCTCCTATTATAAAATAATTTGTATTGAACTCTTTTTAAAACTTCTTTTCTACAAATCTGGATGTGTTCCTCAATAAAAAAGACTTCAGAATCCCTTTTCGGGAAACCCTGAAGTCCTATTATTTGCTATGGAGCGGACGACGAGATTCAAAATACGTTCATTTCCTGCGTTAATAATTATACGACATTTTAACGGGTATAACAAGCTATTACGAGATACCAACATACGAGCCAATACGTTGACGGCCCTCTACGTCACCCTCTACTGCCCTTGAATAGGAACAAATACTACCCCTGGCGGAATAATGCTAGAATATAAGGGTAAATGATATAAGTTCGGTACAAAAGATATTTGGAATCTAGGGGGCAACTATAATGTTTTTTAGTATATTGTTATTTTTCCTCGCTGGGCTTGCTGAAATCGGGGGAGGATACCTAGTATGGTTATGGCTTCGAGACGGGAAACCATATACTTACGGATTTCTCGGGGCAATAATACTTATCCTATATGGTATAATCCCAACATTTCAGAAATTCCCTAACTTTGGTAGAGTTTATGCAGCTTACGGAGGCATTTTTATCCTACTAGCAGTTCTTTGGGGATGGGCTATTGATAGAAAAGTACCAGATATCTATGATTGGGTTGGAGTAGTAATCTGCCTAATTGGAGTATCAGTAATGTTATTGGCACCTCGTCATTAGGCCTACATGCTATCGCCTTTCTTTCCCAACCCCATGTTGAAAGACTCCGTATACTACCTCATCCTCTAGCTCCCCAATTTCGGAAGGTGATTTGATACAGTTTATACCCAAGACTTCACCATCCGAAGCCCGTCTACGTATGCTGTAATTAAAGCTACCAAAAAGGCGGGAATCAAAATGAATGAACCAATCACTGAACGTACGCCACCCATGAAAGGTTGTAAAATCGCCAACTCCTAAGAGCCACCGCGCAGCGGTTTAGTACAACTTAGAATTAGCGACGACTGAACCTAAATCGGTTAAATTCAAATCTTTCGTGAAGAGCCTCGGACTAAACAAAAAAGGACCTCCGTTTTCCTTAAGTGAAAAACGCAAAGTCCTTGATACTACTGATTGGAGCGGACGACGAGATTCGAACTCGCGATCCTCGGCTTGGGAAGCCAATGCTCTACCGCTGAGCCACGTCCGCACGTTCTACGTAGGTTCTCCAGCTTTGCTCGTTATTTAAGAGCATCGGACTACCCTTGTCATGCATTATAGATTATAACGCATTTCGACCATCATGGCAAATGTAGGTTTATGTTACGTGCCATCTAACGCAAACGTAAAATTCACAAGTTCAAATTGACGTAAACATTGTTAATGTCTTCCTGTGTAATCCCAATGTACCGTAATGTAATTGACGGTGCTGAGTGGTTAAATATTTTCATAAATAAGGTAATGTCAATTCCTTGCTTGTACGCCCAGTATCCGAAAGTCTTTCGCAGCGTATGAGTACCAATTGAACCTTTAATTTTCGCTATACCGCAAGCATCGTTTATTATCCTGTACGCCTGAATCCTTGTTATCGGCTTATTATCGCCCTTACGACTAGCGAATAAGTAACCCATGGATTCAACGTCAACATCCTTCATGTACTCTAGGAGACACTTCTTGACCGTCTCATTAACGAAGAAGGTCTTTGTCTTACCTGTCTTTTTCTCTTTCACCTTAATAGTGTCTGTGACGACCACCGTGTCACCTAGTACGTCCTTAAACGTCAAGTTAAGCAAATCACTTATTCTTAAACCAGTGTTGATACCCATCACGAACAGCATGTAATCCCTGAAACTGTACTTCCGCAAAACCGCTTTAACTTTGTCTATTTGCTTTTTGTCTTTGATAGCAGCAACCTCGTTCATGCTGTTACCACCTTATGTTACTTAGTCTCGTTTTAAATATGCATTATGTTACATTCGAAGTTAACGGTAAATATTGTCCCAAAGGAATAAATACCGCAAACCCTTACGGTATCTATGTTCAAGCCGATTTAACGAATGTAACAGAACGGCATTGTGTTACATTGATATCCATACCAAGTAATCGTATTGCAGTAAGTAATTACTCATTAAATGAGATGGAATGAGTTATCACCACTACCCCCAGCCACCCTAACGCAAGAAATGGCCCCGCCTTCTCCAAGGGATACGCCTGATGTCAGAAAAAAAGAGACGCTACTTTACGATATTCAGCTATCACGCTGATATACGTGCTAGAACGTCCCACTATGCCACCCTTGACGGGAATAAGTACCTACTAAGAAAACGTACCATAACGATGGTACGTTTTCTTAGTTTTAAGAAGCAGGCCGATTTCTTTGTTCAACTAATTCCTACATTGTCTTACGATAGCGAACCGCTAGGTTGGATGGAGTTAATACAAACACACTAGTAAACCATAGTGCTTGACCAAGGGTAAATTCGTGTCATTTGTGTCATTTGTGACATGGAAAAATAATTAATATTGAGTAAGATATTTACGTAGTCCGATCATTAACTAATTGATTTTTTCTAATTCGAATTACTAAAAAAAATATGGAATCCTATCGAAAATAATGTTGTCATTATAATAAAGGGAATAACGAATAGACTAGCTAAAATTACGGCTGAATCAGTAGAAGAATATATTGCGGATATAAAACATAGTCCAACAGGAATTTTCCAAGTATACAATTTTTTAAATTTTATTTTTATTAAAAACGCAATTAATAAAGAAAATAGTATTTCCAATAATAAAAACTTAATTTCATTTATGTGTTTTAGATGTATATAATATGGGATTAACATGATCATTGTAGAAATGACCCATGTAATTTTTTTTAAATTAAAATTATTAATTTTCATATATTTCCTCGAAATATTTTTTATAAAACAACTGAATGAACTTCTTTAAGTTATTTTATAAAGAATGTTCATTCAGTTATAATTAAAATATTACCAATTTGATGAAATTAGGAATCTGTATATCATTCCTGCTGCACCGCTTTGGGCATATGGTAAAGTATTTTCTACTGCTATTCTTTTAGTAGAATCATTAGAGGATTTCGCTTGAGTGATATAAGATTTTGCATTTCTAGAGTAGTAGTTAGCGATATCTAACATATTACTATTTGCAAGCCAATAATCACCACTCCAGCTTGTTGTATAATAACTATAATTATTATCTGCAAAAGTTTCAAAATTGACATGTGTAGTGTCACCATTTATCCCAGCTGGAACATTTGCAGCATGATGCGGAGTATTTAAATCGCCAAGATAGTGCAATGAGTATGCTAATTCATTGAATGCAACTCGAGCTGTCGATGCATTTAAACCATTATAGTAATGATTATTAAACCTTGTATATGCAGTGGGAGACGTATATCCTGCATAATTACATCCAGTACTGGGATCATAAAAATGTCCCGAAAAAGGCCACCCTGTTCCATAATCTTGTTCATAGGAATCTGGCCATGTCGCTCCTTCGATTAATAACGTCTCTGCAGATTTATACGGTGTAGAACCAGGAGCCCCATATGGTAATATTCTTGTTAATCTATAAGCTAATTCAGGGTGGTCTCTTTTTACTTTTGCTATACCTTCTCGAATAATATTTTGATGTAAATAACTACTCCATTGTACAACTACCGTTCCATTATCTGCAACTATTTCCTGTTGTGGTTCAGATATATATTTGACTTCTGGAATGGGAGAATACTGTGGTATGGGTATGTTTGTTGGTTGTTTAGGAGTTTTTGCAAATACTGGAAGTGATATTGTCAATAACAATATCATACTCAGAGCCAAAGTACTGGTTATTATTTTTTTAAATCTCATATTGATTATTCCTCCGATTATTTTATTTTTAAAACCTTATCCGGTCAGTTAAGGTTTTAAATCTTAATAAATTTTCATTAAACTTGAATAAGCATTTACGATACCACCTGAACTCACATAATTTGTAAGTCCGCTAATTTTTTTAACATTACTAATAATTATATTTTTTATTTGATTGGGAGTTAATTCGGAACTTTTACTTTTTAATAATGCTGCAACCCCTGTCACAAATGGAGTAGCCATAGACGTTCCATCTTCAAACGCATATTGATTATTTGGAAGAATGCTAATTATACTTTCTCCTGGTGCTGCAACATTAACTTTATTACCATAATTTGATAAACTCCATAAATTACCATTATTATTTATCGCTGCAATCGAAATTACGTTAGTAAATCGTAAGAGGCTGGATATGCTGGTTGTATTGAAATATCACTTGCATAATTACCAGCGGCACAACTTACTCTCTGCAAGGAACAGTAGGGCGGAATCCTTTTTTGCACCAACATCGTTTTGGCTTGTTGATTCGTCCAAACCTGCTTGTGATTAATGTCCCAAAGATAGACGGCTTGCAACGGGACACACCAGTTTTAAAGTTTATTACCAATGTGGATTTGTGCATCTCTTTACAAAATATATTATTACGTCTATTAAGATTAGCGTAAATGCTATTGCAATAAGACTTAATACAATATAAACACTATCAAATATTGAAACAGGTTCTTTAAAAATAAAACCAAGAACAAGGCTAGAACTATAAATTAAAAATTGAGATATTATAGTCACTATATTTAAGACTATTAATTTTCTATTAGCTTTGGCAATAAATATACCCCAAATAAATGTTATTGGAATTGCAAAAGATCCTGGAATCATTTGATCTCCAGGTCCAATACCCCAAGGTAATTCTTTGAAAACACTTGTGTAACTAAAAAAATAATCAAAAAAGTAAAACTTTGCAATATACAGGCTAGTAAAAGAAATATCTTTTTTTGATTTGTAGTTTTGCTATCTTTCACAAAAATCCCCCTTAAATAATGATTCTATTCTCTTGTTTATTCGACATTAGCGTTCTTAATACCCTCTACTTTTCTCTCTATAGACCTTACCGATTCGATCAAATCCCAGTGGGCTTCTTTAACTGCATTTTTAACTGCAAACTTAATGATGAAATATAGTAAGACAATGCTTAAGAACCAAATCAATAAGAATAAAGGTCCATTCATACCAACCACTACTTCACCTCCATGGTATAACTTCTGGAAAATGGTTTAAATGTACCACAATGGATTCTCCATTTAACATGCTGTTATCATCCACTCTACTCAATCCTTTGCATCAAAATACAAACCCGTTCATCATTAATACTTAACGAGTAGTCTTGCTTTTTATAACTATTAAACCATTTCTTCATGATTCGCCGATTAGTAAATAAATCGTCTTGAATTATCTCAATTTCCGGGTTATCAAATTTCCCCTTCCTGAAATATGGGTCAAATGCATAAACACTATCTTCATCGATACGAGTCACCAAAATAAAATGGTACATTTTGGGTAGAAAAACCCTCGCAAACAACACCGCCATCTTTCAACCAACTCATCAAATGCTTGTTCTTTTCAAAGTCTGCTTCCGCTCCATCTACTCGGTTACATTCAATATTGAATCCCCTTGTTTCGTTGTAGTAATTAAGCCATTGACATATAAAATCGATAGCAAATCCAGTCGTTCCACCCTTTCCAGCTTCACCTAGCTTATTGAAGGTATCTAGAGAATACAGCATAATTGCTTTAATTACCTCCAGTGGAATGTCTTTCCGATCAAATAAATAATTTATTGCGTTCAAGAATGTCGTTGGCACACAGTCATATTTAGATGATTGATATTTGAGCGGAATTTTCATGTTCAACAACCTCCAATGCATTCTATAATTCGGAATGGCCTATAATCTTTAAGCAATTCCCCACGATTCATAACACATTCATTTTCCAAAGAGCCGTGACACATGTCATTAATTATAAAAAGCCAGAGCATAAAGATCCTGCTCTGACAATATATTTGAATACTAATCCCTTTTATATGGCGTAAGATTTTGGTGAGGTGTCGGGGGTAACCCCCCCACCCCCGAACGTGCTAGTCCCTATGTTTAACAGCAAATTGCTCGTCAAATAGCATAACTTCTCTTCAAGTTGAGAATACACACCTCACTAGCACCATTCCCCACCAAGAAGCATAGAAAAATCATCTTCATCAACATCACTCCTTCTAATTTGTAGTTAATACTTAAACTAGAGGTTAGTCTCTTGTTGACT
Source organism: Desulfitobacteriaceae bacterium (assembly GCA_049302575.1). Taxonomy (GTDB): domain Bacteria; phylum Bacillota; class Desulfitobacteriia; order Desulfitobacteriales; family Desulfitobacteriaceae; genus JBAQMG01. The sequence continues at coordinate 14,241 of JBAQMG010000134.1, forward strand.
TGGAAAGAAAGTCCTACTACTATCAAACACACTAAGCCTACCATAAGCAAGATAATTTTTATCTTATCATTTAATAAATGTCGAATGCGTGAAAATAATGAAGGAGAAAACAGATATTCTTGAATATTTATCTAGCTGACTCCAGATAACAAACCTTCCCTCAAATTGTTTATTACCACTGAACAATTTCGTCAAAAATTTTCAGGGAAAATACTATAGAATATAGATACGTTAAGTACTTATAAGTATTAAGAAAATGTATTTTTACGTACCCTACGTAACCCTACGTACACACCACGTTATTCTAAACTATGTTGTCAAGCTTTTTGCTTATTTTACGATGAGAGGTTGTTTTTACAACCAACTAGCCACCCTTATGGAAGAAATGTCGTACCCTCATATTCCACTACGCCTGATGTAGACAAAAATAAAGCCCCAAGCCGAAAAAGCCCAGGACTGTAATAACGCGGTTTGTCGCTTATGAAAAATTGAAGATGTTTGGAAATAAAAAAAGCAAGAACGTAAACGCCCCTCACGCTAATAATAATGTGGGAAGGCGTCTTTTCTATTCTTGTGAAGTTATACCTGTCTTTAGATTGCTTTGCCCTTCTGTTTTCTTATCTGTCTAATTTCCTGTAAAGCAGGATCAGACTTCGTTTTAAAATAATTCTTCATTTGTTCAGTGTTCATATCCTTTATCTCTTCCGAAATTCTGTCCCTTATCACACGTAGTTCCTTCATTACCTTTGACTCAGTCATTAATTTATCCCTCCTCCACTAGAACTTCAGGAGATACTATTTCCAAGTCCATATACCCTTCCTGTCGATTTACACCATTAACCAGTAGCATTGCAGTTAGCTTTACGATGTGTTTGAAATTCCAAGAAACAACGGCATTACACATATTTACAGAGGCACAAGCAACATGCAACGCATCCTCTAAATGTTTTTCTGAAAAAGCACCTGACTGTATATACCTTTGTGCCAATTCCCGAACTTCATCACTAGTCTCAACAAAATCGAAATCAATGTTTGCAATCTTCTCAAGAAGGTACTGACGCTTACTCTCATAACAGTTTAAGAGTTCCTGAAACACCATTTCCGATAAACATGCTCTATACCTTCCAGCTTGTATTTTTGTGTCCATAAATCATTTGTGATTGTCATCTTCTCCGGTACATCATCCGCTTGCAGGTGACTGATTACCGATGTGTCAAGGTATATTTTCAACTTCTTCATCCATCAGTCTCCAATCTTTACCCTCTATTACTCTAACAATATTATACCCCAAAAGACACTAACAGCCAATTCGTATATCTTCGAGTTTCTGTTCTGCAAAACCGAATTTACCGCTTGGTTTTTTAAGATATAAGTTCTCTTTGACGACATCGGACTACGTAAAAAGAACTTCAATATCTCGATAAAACGAGATACCAAAGTCCTTATTTTAAGCCATCTGCGTAAAATTCTGTACGAACGAATGTACGGTAACAATGCCTCTAGTCAAATGGAAAAAGCATTTACTCATTAGAAGATTTCTCCACGCACAATAGTTTGTTCGCGTCCAGGTCCCACGGCCACTAAAGTGGCTTTTACACCTGATAGTTCTTCTAACCTGTGTATATAATTTTGAGCATTTTTCGGCAAATCCTCAAACCTCTTAACTTGTGTGAGGTCTTCTTGCCAGCCAGGCATTTCTTCATAGATGGGTTGGCATTGCTTAAATATTTTTTGGCTTTGTGGAAATTCATCAATTCTTTGGCCTTGGACACTATAGCCTACACAGATTTTGATAACATCCAAACCTGTCAAAACATCCAATTTTGTAATTGCAAAATCAGAAATACCACTAACTCTTACAGCGTAGCGAGCAATAACGGCGTCAAACCAACCACAACGACGTGATCTTCCGGTAGTCGTTCCAAACTCGAAGCCTAGCGTTTGAATTCTTTCACCTATTTCATCCATCAGTTCCGTCGGAAAAGGCCCTTCGCCGACTCTAGTTGTATAGGCTTTTATAACCCCAACCACCCGATCAATCTGTGTCGGTCCAACACCGGCTCCAGTACAAGCACCACCGGCAATCGGGTGAGAAGACGTTACAAAAGGATAGGTCCCATGATCCAAATCCAGCAGTGTTCCTTGGGCGCCTTCGAACAGCACCTTATCTCCTGCCTTAATCGTTTGATCAATGGCTAAGGAACTATCCGTAACATATTTTCTTAACTTTTCAGCATACCCTAAATACTCTTGATAAATTTCTTCAAAATCTAAGCCCTCAACTGCATATACTTTCGTGAGTAAAGTGTTTTTTTCTGCTAAGTTACGTCGGAGTTTAGCAGCAAATTCATCGGCGTCCATCAGGTCGATCATCCTGATGCCCGTACGTGCCGCTTTATCCATATAAGCTGGACCAATACCCCGCTTAGTTGTTCCGATCTTGTCAGCGCCACGAGCATTTTCTTCAAGACCGTCTAATAACCGGTGGTAAGGCATAATAATATGAGCATTACTACTAATTAATAGTTTACCCGTCCCAATTCCACGCTCAGCCAAATAACTTAATTCTTGTAATAAAACTGCGGGATCAATCACCACTCCATTGGCAATCACACAAGTTTTATTAGAATATAAAATTCCGGAAGGAATAAGGTGAAGTTTGAATTCCTCGCCCTTAACAACAACCGTGTGTCCAGCATTATTTCCACCCTGACAACGGACTACCATATTCGCCTTTTCAGCCAAAAAATCTGTGATTTTACCTTTTCCTTCGTCTCCCCACTGAGCACCAATTAAAATTACAGCTGCCATACTCATACCTCCATTATTTTGTTATATGAATATACTTAAATCCGATCTATGTTTAGTCAGCTCCAGAGCGGTGAAATTACCTGCGGATCTCTGACTTCAAACCACTGTATCAAACAAACAGTTTCATCTTAACAATCAGTGCCTTCCTTGTCAATTAAAAGGCGAACATTCCGACTCAAAAAACCCCAACCTTAAAAGGTCAGGGAATTAATTAAACATTAAAAAATAAACTTAAGCAGAGTGCTGGCGATCTAAGTTAACGAACTTAGTGAATTCTTTTAAATATCCAAGTTCAACTGTTCCAACAGGTCCATTACGATGTTTAGCTACAATAATTTCCGCTATTCCTTTTTTCTCGGATTCAGGATGATAGTATTCATCTCTATAAATAAAGGATATAACATCTGCATCAGCCTCAATCGCCCCTGATTCCAATAAGTCAGACATGATGGGACGCTTGTCTTGACGCTGCTCTACTCCCCGGTTAAGTTGGGAAAGGGCAATCACTGGAACTTTCAGTTCCCTAGCTATTCCTTTAAGTCCACGTGAAATCGAGGCAACTTCTTGTTGTCGACTTTCAGATTTTTTACCCGTACTCAGTAATTGCAAGTAATCAATCACGATTAACCCAAGATTACTTTCCATCTTTAATCTCCGCGCTTTAGATCTGAGCTCAGAAAGGGTAATGCCAACTGTGTCATCAATAAATATTGGTGCCTCAGAAAGTGGACCAACAGCTCTAGTTAGCTTTGGCCAATCCGTATCTAGCAGCTCTCCTGTTCGTACGCGTTGTTGATCAACCATGGCCTCCGAACAAAGCATCCGTTGTACGAGTTGTTCCTTGGACATTTCCAAGCTGAAGAGCACAGCTGGAACTTTAGCCCGTACAGAAGCATTCTGGGCCATGTTTAAAGCTAGCGCTGTTTTGCCCATCGATGGGCGGGCAGCAATAATTATGAGATCCGAAGGCTGCCAACCGGAAGTAATCCGATCTAGTTGTTGGAAAAATGTAGGTACTCCTGTTAAGTTACCTTTATTAGCATAGAGAGTTTCAATCTTTTCAAAAGTCTCCAGAAGAATAGTTCTAATCGAAACAAAACCCTCTTTGATCTGCCTTTGAGACAAATCCAGAATCATCTTTTCGGCCTCTGCTAACAAGGTCATAGCCTCTTCGCCGGGATCATAGCCTCTGTCCACAAGACTATTTGCTGTCCGAATAAGTTGACGTAAAAGAGACTTTTCGGCTACAAGTTTAGCGTAATAATCTACATTGACTGCTGAAGGTACAGAGCGAGCAATTTCAGAGATTGTCGCTATGCCACCAATCAATTCTAAACGCACTTGCTGGCGCAAAGCTTCGGCAACCGAAACAAGATCTATAGGTTCACCCTTATCAAACAAATCCCGAATCGCCGCAAATATGTACCGATGATTATCTCGATAAAAGTCTTCAGGCTGAAGAATTCCAAACACAGAACTTCCCATATCCGGCTCCAGCATGATAGCCCCTAAAACCGCCTGTTCTGCTTCGAGATTTTGCGGTGGAACCTTAGTTAGTTCCATGATTTCTTTCCCCCATCTGACAATTAAAAAACGTATTAATCATCCTTAAACACATATTTCATAGCCTCTTCTATATTCTAAACGGGGATTACTTTAATTCTTTTTAAACTTCTTAGTACATCCATAACGTTTTCAGAAGGATGATGAATCGGGTCATGCATCGAGCCTAAGAGAGGATTAGGATGCCCCCCCCACTGTGATTATGATCCGATGACTTGTACCTGCAGCTTCGCTATTACGTCTGGATGAAGTTTAACTTGAATAACATAACTTCCCAAGGTTTTAATAGGTTCTTTGACTTCTAATTTTCGTTTATCAAGCTCAATCGCATAGCGTTTCTTTAAAGTTTCAGCAATTTCCTTATTGGTGACAGAACCAAATAAACGTCCTCCCTCACCAGTTTTCGTTATTACTTCAATAATTAGTTCATTCAATCTTTTAGCTAAGTCAAGAGCTGTTTGCTTTTCCTTTTCTTTACGTTTTTCCTCTGATGCCTTTTTATGTGCCATATCTTGAATGTTTCCAGTAGTTGCCTCGACAGCCAGTCCCCTAGGTAAAAGATAATTACGACCATACCCCTCTGCCACTTCACATACCTGACCCTTTTTACCTAATGCTTTTACTTCGGTCTGCAGAATAACTTTCACTTAAAACACCCCCGTTTATTCGATTTCCGAAGTCTGATATCCGATGTCCGACCTCTAACCTCGATCTGACTTCGAACTTCGGACTTCTGACCTCTGACTTATTCCCCGCCCCCAACTTCAGGTAAGTGTCGGAAATTAAAAACCAGATCAAAGAGTCCAAATAATATAACGCTGATCAAACTGAATAAGAAATAAAAAATATTCCCTAAAACCAGTAACCATTTTAATAAGCGCGGTATACGCGGGGATTGCAAAAAGAAAAAATAAACTGAAGTTCCAATAACTAAAGCCCCTGCTGCATAAACAACCATAAGGTTTAACCCTAAACTACGCAGCAAAACCCAGGAGAATTCGTCCCCTATCAAATAACACACAAGGGCTACGATAGCCCCCCACACGGCATACCAGGGCAGACACCAATTGGAAAACGAAACCCGCCCTTTTCCACTAGGAACAACCCAATGAACAAAGAAATAATAAATTACTCCAAATTCAATAAAGCTAGAAATAGCTGCTAAACTGGGTATAATCATCCCATAAAAATTAATCACTTGCCCTAACATTGCACTTAATTGTGGCTCTGTTATTCCCTGTTCCTGCATAACCGTAAGTAGCCCCATACTTTTGTATTGGGCTAGCATTGCATTAATCAGCTCCTGTGTTTGAATGCCAAATCCCTGAAAACCTAAGGTTGGTATAGCCCCTAAAAGACCTGCAACAACAATACTCCAAAATACAGTAACCCGTTGCGGCCAATCTTTTTTCCAGCCAATGATACTAACAAGCCCCGCCCACGGTACCAACCCCATTTGTTCCAAACCCGGTAAACGAAAAGACAGAACTGTTACGCCATAACCTGCAAGGAGAAGAATCGACGTCCATTTCAACCCTTTTCGCAGACCTACTCTGAATACAGCCAACAAAATAATTATTTCCCAAATCCATCCCCACATGGTCAAGGCTGTACAAAGCCAGGGCAGACACAAAATAATGGCGGCAGTTAAATAATCCAACGTCTTTTTATCACTAATAAACATGTCTCTTCTCCTAAGCTTAATCTTCAGGGGCGAGATAACTAAGCAATAAACTTAGATCCCCCCACTGACTTTCGAAATCAACCATATCATTAACTTTCCAACTCTCCAAACGCTGTAGTAATACACGGTCAAGACGCGAAAAATCAAAGCCCAGTCTTTTGACGAGTAAATAACTTAACCCTACAAGATCAGCTAACCCCTGTAACATCTCTGACTCAGAACCGCTAAAGGTTCCATGTTGAAATAGACATTGCGCCTGTAGCAAATCCACCTTAAGCTGCTCAATCGCTTTTAACCCTTTAACCACATCCACTTCAACATGATCCAAGGATGCTCCCTCCTTCTTTGAGTTCCCCTGCTAACCTTAACCTTAATAAATAGTCTCACTTCAAAGTTCGTGATAAGGCCTAGAATCTCCTGCAAACATCTTGCATATACCAGAACCCATTAAAAATCAAAAAGGGAGCACATGCTCCCTTAGTGTTACTCTACAGAATATGGCAACAACGCAATACTCCTTGCCTGCTTTATCGCAATCGTTACTTGACGTTGATGCTTAGCACAGTTTCCAGAAATACGCCGGGGCAATATTTTACCGCGTTCCGTAATGTACTTACGCACTTTATGAGTCTCTTTGTAATCAATAGCCTGTACTTTATCGACACAGAAACTGCACACCCGTTTCCTTGGGCGGCGTCCGCGTTCACGCTTCATACTTAATTCTCCCCTTCCCTTTAGAATGGGATGTCATCATCCAAAGTAACCTCATGGCCGAACGTTCCCGCTCCTTCAGTTGATGGAGCAGTATTAGCCGAACCAGAATTATTGTCCTTAGGACTTAAAAAACGAACATCTTCAGCGATGATCTCTGTGACCCAACGCTTTTGCCCATCTTGACCCGTAAAGGTACGAACTTGAATCCGTCCATCGACGGCAGCAAGTTTTCCTTTAGACAAATAATTCGTGACTAACTCGGCAAGTTGCCGATACACTACACAAGGAATAAAGTCGGTTTCCTTCTCCCCTTGCGCATTTTTATAATTACGATCAATTGCTAATGTAAAATTAGCTACTGCTACACCGTTTGGCGTATAGCGCAATTCGGGGTCTTTGGTTAATCGGCCAATCAAAACGACACGATTCAACAAGTGAATCCCTCCGTCTTCAGTCTTCTTTTCTTGTGGTTAGGAAACGCAGGACATTATCGGATATTTTCATAACCCGCTCTAGTTCCTGCACCGTACGTGCTTCACCATTAAAGTTCATCAGGATGTATGTACCATCCTTAAAATCATTAATTTCGTAAGCTAACCGACGTTTACCCCATTTATCCACAGACAGTTCTGCTCCTCCGTTGTTTGATACAACTTCCGCAAACTTGTCTACGTTAGTGGTAAGCGTCTCATCATCCAGATCAGGCCGGATGATATAAAGTACCTCGTACGCTCTCATATTCGCACCTCCCCTCGGACTAAACGGCCCCGCTTTTGACGGAGCAGGGATATTAACACTACTGAATAAAAATTATAGCATCTATAATTAATAAAAGCAAGATGTCCTGAAACTTTAATTCATCCTCAGACGTTAAACCGGAAATGAATAATATCGCCGTCGCAAACAATATACTCTTTTCCTTCTAAGCGTACTAACCCTTTTTCTTTTGCACCATTTAAACCAGAAAAACGCACAAAGTCATCATAGGCCACAAGTTCAGCTCTTATAAATCCCCGTTCAAAGTCGGTGTGAATAACCCCCGCAGCCTGAGGCGCTTTAGTCCCAGTACCAATAGTCCAAGCCTTTACTTCCATAGGGCCCGCTGTAAAAAATGTCATTAAGCCAAGAAGTCTGAACGCAGCTTGGATTAATCGAGCAAGCCCTGATTCAGTTAAGCCTAAGTCAGTTAGAAAAAGCGTTTTTTCTTCTTCATTAAGTTCAGCAATTTCTGCTTCGATCTTAGCGCAAATAACGACAACCTGTGAACTTTCGGACTCCGCAATTTCACGAACTAGTTTCACATAATTATTCTCCGACTGGGCTACCTCTTCTTCACTTACATTAGCAGCATATAATACCGGCTTTAAGGTTAGTAAAGACATGCCTTTTAAGATATCTTGTTCTGTCTCAGTAAAAGAAAGGGTCCGAGCCCCCTGACCCCGATCAAATGTTTCTCTTAAACGTTGAAGAAGTTCGACTTCACTCAAGGCCTTTTTATCGCCTGATTTTAAAAGTTTAGCACTTCTTTCCAGTCTTTTATCGACACTCTCCAAGTCAGCCAGGATTAATTCTAATTGAATTATTTCTATATCCCTTTGGGGATCAACATGCCCTTCCACATGCACGACATTGGAATCTTCAAAACAGCGTACGACATGGATAAGAGCATCGACCTCACGAATATGAGCTAAGAACTTGTTACCTAAACCTTCGCCCTTGCTTGCACCCTTTACTAGTCCTGCTATATCCACAAACTCCACATTGGCAGGTACAATTCGTCCTGGGTGCACCATCCCAGCTAAAACCTGTAAACGAGCATCCGGAACTTGAACAATCCCTACATTAGGATCAATCGTACAAAATGGGTAATTAGCAGCTTCTGCACCTGCTTGTGTAATTGCATTAAATAAAGTCGATTTTCCCACGTTAGGTAAACCGACAATTCCAGCATGTACTGTCATTATTTGCCTCCGCCCTTTTGTAGAATTTCCTTGATTTGACGTTCTAGCTTGACTCGCGGAATCCAAGCCTGATGTTGACAACCTTGGCATTGAATCCGAAAGTCCATCCCAGTTCGCATTATTTCCCAATCCGTGTTTCCGCAGGGATGTGGTTTACGCAAACGAACAAGGTCGCCTACATTTAACTGTACCATTTCAGATTCTCCTTATAGAACCATTTTTGCCAAGAAGCGTTTATATACTCATGGTTTAACATCTCTATCAATTATCTTCGTATCTGTATTAACAAGATTTTGAGTCAGGGGAATTCGAATTCCCTCCATTAAAAATGCCTTATGTATTCGCCGTCTTAATTCACGTTCCAACTCCCATTGTTTATTAGGTTTTGTGTAGGCCACAACGCGTAAGATCGCATTCCGTTCGCCAAATTGAATCACCCCTTGAACCGTCGGCGGTTCAAGGATTCCTTCCGCAAATTCACGACCGGTATCCTCACACACCGAATGTATAACCTCCATGGCTCGATCTAAGTCTTCATCATACGGGATATAAACGTCAACTAAAGCTCGCATCTTGCCACGATTAAAATTAGTTACTGCATTTATGTAACCGTTAGGAACGATATGTAACTCCCCACCCCAATCGCGCAATCGTGTTGCTCTTAGTCCAACTTCTTCAACAACACCGGAAAACTCGCCAACCTTTACATATTCACCAACAGAAAATTGATCTTCAAACAGGATAAAAAAACCTCCAATAATATCTTTAACCAAACTTTGAGAACCAAACCCTAAAGCAACACCTAGGACGCTGGCTGAGGCTAACAAAGTACCAGTCCTGAAGTTAAAAACATGTTCGAGGATATTTAGCAACACTGAAAAAGTAATGACGTAAAAAGCAATACTCCGCAAAAGGGGAAAAACAGTATTGATTTTACGATTGTTCAGAAACAGTCGACCCTGGCGTTTAAGAGCCCGTTTCAATAAATAAACTAATAAAGTGTAGGATAGGCGAGCGATAATAAGAATTCCAAAAATATATACAAAATTTTCCAATATCTTCCTGCCTGGTTCATACCAGTTTAATTTTTCCAAGGATGATACGATTAACCAATTGTTCATTACCTATTCCTTTCAAGAAATCAAATTGCCTTTAATGCTAATACAAAAACCCATCTAAAGGTTATAATGAAAACCCTTTCAACAAATTAAAAGGCGTTTGTAATTCTTTACTTATTTGAAGTGATAAGGACTGACTAAGAAATTGAAACGTCTGGAGAAGATACGGCTGAAAAAAAGAATGCTGAATAAATAAAAGGCCTGGAATTTGTGTATCAAGCATTAACATTGGCGAAAATACACCACTTATAACTACTAATATAGAAAAAGCAAATAGACCGCCAAACAATAATCCTCCCCCACGATTAGCCGCACCTCCAAAAATCCCAAGTGGTGCAAGCAAAATAGTGATTAAAGCTTGAATTAGTACCACTATCACCAAAAAAACAAGGGCAAAAGCCAAAAGTGCCAGAACCTTTTCTGTGATGAAACCAGCTATACCGTGGATTGCTTGTTCCACATATCCTTTGGTCATCAATGTGGCTGACTGCACTCCAAGGATATTATTCCCCGCAAGATAACTTCGCAATTCAGGAGGTAACATTTTGAGAAGATTTTCAATACTCTGTTGAGGTATACTCCCAGCTTGCGTCTGTAAAGATGATCCAATAAGTCGATAAATCACTGGTTCCAACCAACGCTGAAAAGGGAAGAATTGTTCAAGCCATTTCAGCACCTTAATATATTCGAGCGAAGCCACTAAAAATCCAATGATACTACCAGCAAACTGAGCCAAACCAGTTATCAGACCTTTACGATAACCCTGTAAGGCACCTAGTAAAATCAACCCCATGATCAGAATATCAACAATATTCATTTAATCCCCCCAGATACTTCATTAGTATTCTATCTTATTCTATTCTTCTAAGTGAATTCCTGCCAACAATTAAACACTTTTAGGCTAAGCTTTAATAATGTTTAGTTTTTACCCAAAAAGCTAAAACAATTTTCAAATTGGCTTAATACGCTGATTAGTATAACCCAAGTTTAGAAACGAAAATAAAAAAACAGCTATACAGCTGTATCCACTAAGCTTATAATCATTCTTCGACAATGGGCTAAGAATTGGCGGGGATGCGTGCGAATCGAACACACCTCGGAACGTTCTGCGTCCCGACACGCGGATTTGAAGTCCGGGGGCAGCACCAGCCACCATTCATCCCCAAATGTTTATAGAACCTATACGAGTATTATAGCATATAAAAAAATTCTATGAAATAGTGAAATGAATAATATGTATAATTATCTGTATAAACAGGGTTAAATTGGTAATAATATAACTGTGAGAATTTTATGGGAGGGTTTGACAATGTCGAATGAATTTCTGGTTGCCAATTTATCTTCAAATCAACTACAAGATGTGAAAGACCTAGAAAAAAGGCTGATAACCGCTGATTCCAGACAAGAAACTATTCTTATTGCCTATGCAAAAGAATCTAAAGAAAACTAGGCTTGCGCCAAAGGCTTTGGCGGCCGCTTCATTTGCCATCCAACACCTTGCCCTCCATGGCGGTGTCTAACCTCGAACGTCCGTGTTCGAGGTTAGGCTTCAGCGGCACTGGACCATCCATGGCCTGCGTAAACCTTTGGTGCACTTATGCCCACAAACTAATACTTTCTAATATACCTAGAAAATGATCTTTAAAAACAAGACTAAAATGGAGTCTTGTTTTTTATTAAGTTTGATTAAACAATACACGTTTATCACCTTGGCGACGCGTAAGGTGTTGTTGGTCAAAATATTCCAATAATGGGACAGTATATTTACGAGATGTTTTCCACAACTCCTTAACTTCAGCAACACTTACTTCATTATACTTATTCAAATACTCGTTCAAACTATTTCTGGCATTCTCCAAGGTTTGAGTCACAAAATAAAAGCCACTAACAGAAGTCCATTCTTTTTGTTCACATAAATACAGGGCATATTCTGTAGTCTCTGTTGGCAAGATTCCACAGCTTTGAGCTCCTACCACAAGTTCTGGCGGCATTAAGCCAACCTTAATCCAATATTTTCTAAGACAATCAAGTTTTTTTGCAGTTTCAACTGGCAATTCCTGACTAGTATTTGTCAGCACTTTGCTCCCGCTAAGTTTAAAATAAGTTTGCTGATCTCCGTGTTCTAAAATACTTTGCCAACGGTGATGATTCCAAGAAACCCCCATTTTTTCTTTTAGTTCTTCACGTCCTAACCCACGACGCAGGGGATAAGCTTTTTGGTGAGCCTTAATTATTCCAACAAGTTTTGAGCGCCATCGTTCTGCCGTACTCTTAGCCCAATATAGGTCTACTCCATCTTCCTTCCAAATCTCCAAACGCTCAGAATTAATCAGTATTTCTAACCATTTACGTATTTCTGTACCTTCAATATGAAACTTCTTAATTAATTCCAATAAAGTGTTCGGTTCCTCTAGCTCCTTCTCTAAAAGTTCAAGGGGATCTCCTTTATCCTTTAAGCGCATGTGCGCTAAGACGCCTTCTTTAAACCGCTTTTGTTTATTATCAGCAACCCCTAGGACTTTACCTCCCGCCACTGTCTGTATTGGAGAATAAAGACGCAAAACAAAATGATCACCCGCTGCTGCCAACACTGGCGATTCAAGTAAAATTTGAGCGTAACCTTTTTGTCCTGGGAGAATTTCCTCCTGCTCTAATAAATGTATTCTGCCAATTACTTCCGTTGTTCCGATATGAAACCTCAGCCGTTGTCTTTGTTCAATTGCCTTCTCAGTTGTAGACAAGTTTTGAACTAATAAATCAAGAATATTTCCAACTTTAAACACTTTAGGACTCGTTAACACTGCTCCTTTAGCAACTTCCGATACTTCTACGCCTGCTAGATTAATTGCGACACGCTGACCCGCGATAGCCGAGATCACCTTTTTACCGTGTACTTGAATAGAGCGAACTTTTGCTACAACTCGTCCAGGTTCAATCGCCAATTCTTGACCAAGTTTAACTGTTCCACTGTATAGAGTCCCTGCTACTACAGTCCCAAACCCTTGAATACTGAAGATACGATCAAGCGGCATACGGACAGGCCCCACCGTTTTTTTGCTTTCAACAGTTTTTAGCTGATCATCAATTTCTAAAAGCAATTCCGGAATTCCTTGTCTATTGAGGGACGAAACAGGGCAAATGGACGCTCCGGCAAAAACCGTGTCCTTAAGACCTAGCCTAATTTCCTCTTCGATTAATTCCCCCCATTCTTCGTCTACTAGATCTATTTTGTTAAGCACGACAATAATCCTAGAAATTCCTAACAATGTTAAAATATTTAGATGTTCTCGGGTCTGAGGCATGATCCCTTCATCTGCTGCAATAACTAGAAGAACAAGATCCATCCCACTGGCACCTGCCAACATCTGTCTTACAAAACGTTCATGTCCAGGTACGTCAACTATACCCACCTCGCGACCACTGGGAAGAGTCATATGCGCAAAACCCAATTCAATGGAAATGCCTCTCTGTTTTTCTTCCTTAAGACGATCAGTTTCCATCCCTGACATAGCTCGTATAAGTTCTGTTTTCCCATGATCTACATGACCTGCTGTCCCAATAAGATAATGTCGATCTATCATCCAGCTCCCCCTTGTATCACAATCAACTTAGTATCAATTATAGACCGATGGATTCAAAAAATCTAATTTAAACTAAAAGTTCACCGAGCAATAAATAACAGATTGTAGTATTACCAAAAACGACTCTGCTTACAACACTACTTTGCTTAATGCGTAATTTAGAAATAGCTATATTCTAGCCTTAGTACAACGATTTATTTAAAGATGTTTTTTAACCACGCCGCCAGTAATAGAAGAGTGGCGGCAAAAACATCAACCCTATATATCCAAATATAGGATAGGCCACTTGGACTAGTTGGGAAAATTTCACACCTGCTAAGGGAAAAATAGTTGTTAATAATAATATTGTTGCCCTACTATAACTGATTTTTTTAGTATCTACCGCTCGGCTAACCAAACTAAAACCATTACTAATTGCAGCAGTCACCATTGCTAGCCAAAGTACTACCACATATAGAAAAGCCGACCAATCCCCTAATTTCCCTGCTACTGCGACCATTGGTATTTCAAGTCCAAGTACCTCTGGAAAACGCAATAATCCCGCGCCAATTACTATAGCAAAAATACCTAGGGCTATTCCCCCAAAAACTGCTCCTAGTTTTGCTCCTGGCCTTTGAACTTCTCGTCCGAGAGATGCAAAAACGACCATGGCCAAGGTCAAATTAAGCGACACATAAAGAACAGCAGATATTGCCCAATGTCTAATAATTGGGTGAGGTAAAATCATAATCCCCTCACCGTCTCCTGAAGTAGCTAAAAATATTGCAGCGCTACCGATACCTAAACAAAAAATAAATTTGATAGGAATCAGAACGGAATTAATCCAAAGTACACCTTCCCCTCTAAACCATAAAGCTAAAGCAATAACAAACACTGTTAAAGAGATCCCCAACCATCGAGACATTCCAAAATACTCAGTAAAAATAGCCCCACTTCCCGAAAGCATCGCTAGCATACCAATATATAATAAAATACTAACTAAGGCGTCAGCCCATTTACCCCAATGTTTTCCCAAGAGATGCAGAAAGAAATCAGGATATGATGATACTTTCCAGTAGTTTTGCAAGTCTAATATTATCCATCCCAGAAGCGCAAACAATGCTGCACTAACTATAATCCCAGCTAAGCCCCTATAACCAAAACGGGTGAAGAACTGCTGAATTTCTTGACCGGAGGCAAATCCCGCCCCCATAACCGCTCCAACATAGGTTGCAGCCACTTGAAATACCGTTTTCCAATACATAAATTCCCCTCCTCGCCATCATGCATATTACTAAAAGTTCAATATGATGCATAATTTAGCCTCGGACTGGGAATAATCTAAAAATAGGTTGATACGGGAAGGGGTTAGATCAGTGGATTTATTTTCCTTTTTTTCGGAACCTCCAAAAATTAAAGCACACATGGAAGATTTCAGCGGCACTGCTAGAATAAAATCAAGATTGACTGAACTTCTTTCCCAATCACCCCATCGTCCCGTCTTAATTTTATGTATTGGAACTGATCGCTCAACTGGAGATTCTTTAGGTCCGCTTATTGGCACTCAACTAATTCGCCATAATTTGCCAAACCTTCACGTTTTAGGTACATTGAATCACCCTGTACACGCAACAAATTTATCTGAAACTATTCTTCATATTGAAGAATCCTTTGTTAATCCCTTAATCATCGCTATTGATGCTTGTCTCGGACGCCTTGATTCAATCGGTTTCATTACTCTAAGCCAGGGACCCCTCAAACCTGGAACTGGCGTACATAAAAAGCTTCCTGCAGTAGGTGAAGCTCACTTAACTGGAATTGTGAATGTTGGAGGATTTATGGAATACATGGTTCTTCAAAACACTAGACTAAGCATAGTATGGCAGATGGCCGAAACAATTAGCACTATGGTCGCCCGATCCTATTTCCAATCAAGATGCAGAGATCAATGCACAATGCATTAAATCATTTCCCCTTGTTGCGCCTTCGCTATGACATCTCGTTCTTCTGCACTCAAATTATAGCTTGATTGGCCAGCTACTACTGGTTTTGCATATACTCTTGATTCTTCTCGATTATTTATGGACGAGAGAACCACTCCATTACCAGCTTGATTAAGCAAGGCCATGGCAAAACTTAATTCGCTTCCCATATTTTCAAAAGCACTAAACCGTACCATTTCCACTCGATCAACTCCATGACGCAATTTGTTTTCAGTTTTTTCCAGGCGTATTATATAATCGCTTACTTGGTTTTTTATTGTCTCTACCGACCCTAAATATTCCCCTAACAATGAATCGATACTTTTCCCAGATAAATAAGTTTTAAGAGAAAGATGTGCAGCTTCATATTTTTTCATTCGTCTATATAACGAAAAAGTAACATTCAGCAAAATTAAAACCACAAATATAAGTCCAAACATTCCCCACCATGATATAGGCATAACTTCTTGGAGAGCAAACATCTTTTTTCCCCCTTCTGTTTATAATCTTAAATTTCTAAACAAACTCGCTTCACTCGATATCGCAAGCAAAAGGTACACTGCACGGCGAGGGTGGAGCAGTATAGAACTATGTTCTCACAATGTTCCACGTGGAACATTGTGTATTGTGATACTGATCTGAATTTATGTGTTAGTCTAATGAACTCGTTTAAATACTTGTTGCATATATTTTATATGCAACAACCCATTGTTTGAGTAACAAAGAATGTTCCACGTGGAACATTCTTTGTTACTCAAAAGATATGTTTGTGAAAGATGATCAATCTACTTCTACATTCCATAATTCAAGCAATCGATTTAATTCTTCTTCCGAAAAATAATCAATCACTATCTTGCCTTTACTAGGCTCACCTTGAAGTCTTACTTTAGTTTGAAAATGAGAATTCAAGCGTTCTTCTACACCTTGCATAACATAATGATCAGACTGAAGAATATTCTTTTTATTTGTCATTCTTGATTCGGCTTTATCCACAAGATGATGCAGTATTCCTTCCGCCTCACGAACTGAAAGTCCTTCTTTTGATACCTTTTGAGCAAGCAATACTTGCAGCGAAGAATCTTCCACACTTAATAATAGTTTAGCATGACCAACTGATATTTTTTCTTGGCGTAAAAGTGACAAGACCGGTTCTGGCAATTTAATCACCCTTAAAAGGTTTGCAACAGTAGGGCGCCCTTTACCTACTCTTTGAGCAACTTGATCTTGTGTTAATCCGTACTCCTCCATTAATCTTAAGTATGCAAACCCTTCATCTACTGGCGATAAATCGGATCTTTGAATATTTTCAACTAATGCTCTTTCAGCTTTTTCTTGTGGGGTGCATTCTTGAATTAAACATGCGATCTTTTCAAAACCTGCCATTCTAGCGGCACGATAACGCCGTTCTCCAGCAATTATGGAATACTTATGACCCTCTAATCTAACTAAAATTGGTTGAAGTAACCCGTGTATTCGCAAAGATTCTGCAAGTTCCTCTAGACCATCGAGGTTAAACTCTTTTCTAGGTTGATCAATATTAGCTTCAATTTCGGTTAAGGCTATTTCTTTAATTCCCTTATCATCTGAACTGTCAAAAATTAAGGCCTCTAAGCCTCTACCTAAGGCACGTTTAGACACGTTCTAACACCTCCTCAGCAAGATCCCGATATACTTCAGCGCCTTTTGATCGTCCATCATAATATACGATTGGTTTTCCATGACTAGGAGCTTCGCTTAAACGCACATTACGAGGAATAATTGTTCGAAATACTCGTTGTTTAAAGTACTTTTTAACTTCATCCACAACTTGTATGGATAAATTTGTTCTTGCATCAAACATTGTCAGAAGAGCCCCAATTATATTTAACTTCGGATTTAAATGTTTTCGTACACGTTCCAAGGTATTCATTAATAGCGTTAAACCTTCTAAGGCGTAATACTCACATTGGACTGGAATTAATACGTCAGTAGCCGCTGTCAAGGCATTAATGGTGAGCAACCCTAGAGAAGGTGGACAATCGATAAAAACGAAGTCAAAGTCAGATTTTAAGTTTTCTAGCGACCTTGCAAATTTCCCTTCCCTAGACATTTGATTAACCAGTTCAATTTCTGCACCAGCTAATTCTATTCTAGCCGGTGCAACTTTCAACCCTTTAAAATCAGTATTCTGAATAATCCTTTCAATAGGTAAATCCTCAATTAAAACATTATAAATACAATGAGTTAGTTTTTGCTTTGCTATTCCTAAGCCACTAGTGGCATTCCCTTGAGGATCAAGATCCACTAACAAAACACGTTTTCCAAGTTCGCCTAAACAAGCGCTTAAATTAACTGCGGTAGTGGTCTTGGCTACACCGCCCTTTTGATTGGCAATTGCAATAACCCTCGTCAAACTGCGCACCTCTTCCTATTCGAGGTTCGAGGTTCGAGGTTCGATATTCGATATTCGACCCCTGTACCTCTAACTTCTGATTTTGACCTTCGACTTGACTCCCTACTCCTATAGTACCAAAAGCTAACCTATAAAAAAAGCGCTTAGAGCGCTATAATAAAAATCTAATCAGAATATCAAACTCAAGTTAAAGGAATTTTTGAAGGAATTCCTGGTTTACGGGGATATTCTTTAGAAGTTACAGCATACTTCCGAATAATTACAAGCGAACGATGTTCAGCTTCAGTTCCTAAAGAAAACTTCTCGATTGACTCTATCCCTGCACCCAATTCAACTAAAGCTCTTTTAGCTTCCGTTAGTTCATCATCTACCTGCGAGCCTTTCATTGCGATGAAAATTCCATTCACTTTAAGAAGCGGTATTGCATATTCAAGTAACACGGGGAGCCTAGCAACAGCCCTAGTGGTTACAATATCAAATCCAGCTCGATATTTAGTATTTCTTCCCACTTCCTCTGCCCGAGCATGGATTATATCAACCCCACTAATATTTAATTTCAAGATAACTTCCCTGAGAAAATCTAATCTTTTATTTAAAGAGTCAACCAGCACGATTTGTAAACTCGGTTGAACAATTTTTAAAGGTATGCCTGGAAACCCCGCACCAGTTCCAATATCTGCCAGTCTCGTTCCGCGTAGATGTTGGTAAGGCGTAAGAGAATCCACAAAATGTTTTAATATCACCTCGCTGGGATCTACAATGCTAGTGAGGTTCATTTTTTGATTCCATTCTAAAAGCAAATCGCCATAATTACAAAATTGGGCTACTTGTTTATCCGATAATCTTATACCAACCTTTTCTAAAGACCACTCCCGTATTTGTGGAGCCCATTGTTCAAACACCTTGTGCCCCCCTACGACTCTGCTCTAAATAGACTAGCAGAACAGAAATATCAGCAGGACTCACACCCGTTATTCGTGAGGCTTGCCCTATATTACTAGGTTGAACCTCAACTAATCTTTGTTTCCCTTCAGTAGATAAACCTCGAATCTGTGAATAATCAATTTCTCTAGACAATATTTTTTCTTCTAACTTACTAAATCTCTCGATTTCCTCTTGTTGTTTTTGAATATAACCAGTGTACTTGATTTCAATTTCTGCCTCTTCTAGAACTTCATCACTATAATTCGTTAAATTAGGTAATACCTCTCGAATATTTTTAAGCGAAACCTCCGGTCTCCGAAGTAATTCTCGAACTTTTACTCCAGTTTTTAAAGGAGTTGAGTTAATCTTTATTAGAATATTTTGCAAATCTACCCGCCCGGGAGAAAGCACAGTACTCTTCCACAAATCGTTAAGACTGACCAATTCATCAGTTTTTTCTTGAAAATATCTCCAACGTTGATCATTAACTAGGCCAATCTCTCGACCTTTATCCGTTAACCTCAAATCTGCATTATCTTGGCGAAGAATAAGCCTATACTCCGCTCTTGAGGTTAAAAGACGATAAGGTTCCTTTATACCCTTAGTCACAAGATCATCAAGTAATACCCCCAAATATCCTTCTGAACGCCGAATAATGAAGGGTTCCAAACCTTTAACCCGTTGGGCAGCATTAATTCCAGCTATCAACCCTTGGGCAGCAGCTTCTTCATAACCGGATGTCCCATTAAGTTGTCCTGCAGTAAATAATCCCGGACACATACGAACCTCTAGTCCAAGGGAAAGCTGGTGGGGTTTTACATAATCATATTCAATCGCGTAGCCAGGTCTCAACATACAAACTTTCTCAAGTCCTGGAATGCTTCGTAAAATCTCCACTTGCACTTCTTCCGGCATACTCGTTGATAAACCAGCTACATAAAGTTCTTCACTTTCCCAGCCTTCTGGTTCTAAAAATATTTGGTGAGAATCTCTTTGCGCAAAGCGCACTACTTTATCCTCAATAGAAGGACAGTAGCGTGGACCAATACCCTCAATTTCTCCACTATATAGTGGAGCTCGATAAAGATTTTGCCGGATAATGTCATGTGTTTTAGGAATAGTATACCCTAACCAACAGGGTACTTGATTTTCTACTTTATTCTGCCAAAACTGACTTCGAGTAGGCATAAAAGAAAACCGTTTAATCAGATTATCTCCTGGTTGAATTACCAACTTATTAAAGTCTACAGAACGACGATGAACCCTCGGCGGAGTCCCTGTTTTAAAACGCCCAAGCTCAATTCCCAAGTCCTTAAGCTCCTGCGAGAGTGTCATCGAAGGCATTTGACCATTGGGTCCCCCTTCATACATAGCCGCACCGATAATAATCCTGCCTCTTAAATAAGTACCGCTGGTTAAAACTACATTCTCGCTCTCAAACCTAGCACCCGTTCGCGTTAAAACTCCACTAATCTTACCAGTGGAAGTTACTAACTTCTCAACCAGACCTTGTATTAAAGTTAACCGTGGCTGAGATAAGAGCACATTAAGCATAGTATTGCGATAAGCGTTCTTATCGGATTGAACCCGCAAAGCTTGTACCGCAGGTCCCTTACCGGTATTAAGCATTCTTACTTGAATCGATGTTTCATCAGCGACGATCGCCATTTGCCCACCTAAAGCATCGATTTCCCTTACAAGATGTCCCTTTGCCGGACCTCCTAAAGAAGGATTACAAGGCATATGCGCCACCGTGTCTAAGTTTAAAGTAATTAAAAGAGTTTCACACCCCATACGAGCTGCTGCTAAAGCAGCCTCACAACCTGCATGTCCAGCACCGACTATTATTACCTCGTATTTCCCGGCGAAGTATTCTACTAACTCCACATTAATCCTACTTTCCAATACAAAATCGCGAAAAAATGGTTTCTAATAGATCTTCCTGAACATTATCTCCAGTCACTTCAGAAATATCTTGTAAAGCTTTACGGATATCAATAGAAAGAATATCCCACGGGAAACCATTATTCAGTGCTTGTAGGGCCTGCTCTAATGCTGTTCTTGATCTCTCAAGGGCAGAAATTTGACGCACATTAGATATTAAAGGTTCAGTCAGACTGTTAACGTTACCGCTAAACACCCTACTTTTAATTTCTTGTTCCAAGCGGTCAAACCCCTCATGTTGCGTAACTGACAAGGGTATCCAAACCTCGCCCTTTATAAGATCTGCAAGCATCGCCTTATCTAGCAAATCTATTTTATTAGCTAAAACTATAACTCTACCTCTATATTTATCAAGAATGTTTATTTCGTCAGTTTCCAATGGAAGTCCTGCCTCAACGACAAGTAAAATAAGATCGGCAGTATCTAGGGCCCTCCAAGTTCTATCAATTCCTAGCTGTTCGGTAAGATCTCCACTGACACGAATTCCGGCTGTATCAACAAGTTGCAAAAGGATACCACCTAAATTAATCGATTCTCTAATTTCATCTCTAGTAGTCCCAGGAATGTCGGTGACAATCGCCCGTTCCTCATCAAGCAGTGCATTTAGCAAACTTGATTTTCCAACATTAGGTCTACCTACGATAACCGTTTGTAGGCCTTCGCGCAATATTTTACCCGTTTTACTTCCAGCTATTAAGTTTTCAGCCTTTAAAAGTGCATCCATAATACGTTTTTTCAAGGAAATACGATCCAAGTCTTCAACATCGTCTTCCGGAAAATCTATACCAGCTTCGATAAAAGCCAAGATGTCTAATATTTCACTCCTATAATTTAACACTTTGCTGGATAATGTTCCACTAAGTTGGGCAAAAGCAAGTTGAGCAGCATTATTTGATCGTGCATTTATTAGATCCACAACAGCTTCAGCCTGAATTAAATCCATTTTTCCATTAAGAAAAGCTCGTTTGGAAAATTCCCCCTGTTGAGCCAATCTAGCACCCGATCTAAGACAGCTCTCTAAGATTTTTTGAGCAATCCAAGGTCCACCGTGACAATTAATTTCATAGATATCCTCACCAGTATAGGAATTAGGTGCTAACATCCTGGCGATGAGAACTTCATCCGCAATATAATTCTTTTCCTCAAAAATTCCCAAATGCAAGGTGTAACTTTCTCCACTTTTCCAGCGTTTCAAGTTTCTTGGAGCAAAGGACCTAGCAATTATTTCTGTGGCATTGGGGCCACTAAGACGTATAACATGAATACTAGCCTCACCCATTACAGTGGCTAAGGCAATAATTGTATCGTCCATTATGATCATCTCCACCTGATTATTAGTCTAATAAGCCAAAAAGTGAGGGGCTATCCCCTCACTTTTGTCTATGAAATATCCCTACTTCGTTTTAAGGAAATAACCACTCTCCGATTTGGATCATCCCCTTCACTGAACGTTGAAATACGAAAGTCCTCTTGTAAAGCAGTATGAATGATCCGTCTTTCGTGTGGATTCATAGGTTCTAAGACAACTTGAGTTCCGGTTCTTTTTACTTTATCCGAAAGACGTTGAGCCAGACGTACCAGTGTTTCTTCCCTACGCAATCTATAGCCCCCAACATCTACAATAACCCTAACTCTTTCTGTTAACTTCCTTGCAACAGCAAGGTTGGTCAGATATTGCAAGGCTTCTAAGGTGTCTCCTCTGCGACCAATTAAAATACCAATTTCCGGTCCAGTAATATCAATATACCAATGTTCATTTCTTTGAGTTACTTGAAAACTAGCTTCAACGTTCATACACCGACATATTTCTTTAGTAAAGTCGCAGGCTAAAGTTCCAGGGTTATCCTCGTAGGAAACTCTCACTCGAGCTAAGCTAGTACCCAATATTCCAAATATACCTTTTTTGATAGGTGACTCTAGAATTTCAATCTTTACTTTGTCCCTCTCAAGGCCTAATTCTTGCAAACCAGCAGATATAGCATCCTCGACTGTTTTGCCGGTATTCTCCGAGACCTTCATATCTAATCGAACCTCCCCGCTCTCCCCTGCTTCTATGCAGCCTTATCAGACTTTTCCTTAGCCAACTTCTTGTTAATATATAGTTGCTGCAAAATAGTAACTATATTCATGGTTACCCAATATAAAGCCAATCCAGCAGGTACGGTAGCACTAATGTACCCAAAGAAGAGGGGCATAATGTAGAGCATTGTTTTCTGAGTTGGGTCAGTTGATGCCGTGGGGCTAGACACTTTTGTTTGTAAAAACGTGGTTGCCGCCGCCAGAATAGGTAATATAAAATAAGGATCTTTCAAAGTAAGATTAAACCAAAGAAAATGAGCCTGACTAGGATCGGTAATGTAGGTCTTAAAGTCAAATAAAGTCTTATATAACGCCCAAAAAATAGGTAACTGAACCAGTAAAGGTAAACATCCGCTCATAGGATTAGCATTATTTTGCTTATACATTTCCATGACTTCTTTATTTAACTTATCTGGTTGATCTTTAAACTTCTTTTGGATTTCTTTTAGTTTAGGCTGAAGCTCAACCATTCTCCTCATAGAAGACATTTGTTTCCAAGTTAACGGATATAGCACAGTTTTAATAATAATTGTGAGTAAAATAATGGCTACACCATAATAGGGAAGTCCTACTGTAGAACTTAGATCATATAACCATTTTAAAAGTCCTGTCATTCCTTGTACAATTGGATTCAGTATATTCACAAGAGCCCTCCTCAAACTGGGTCATGTCCTCCAGGGTGAAATGGATGACATTTAAGAATCCTAATCACTGATTTTCTCATTCCCTTAACAAATCCGTATTTTTGAAAGGCTTGAATCGCATACTCAGAACAAGTAGGATAAAAACGACATGACGGTTGTTTTAGGGGAGAAATAAATTTTTGATATAAATTAATAAAGCCAATCATTCCTGTAACCATTAATTTCTCACATTTTTTTAGCAAACAATTTAGCTTTTTGTAAGGTCTGTAAGATTGCTTTTTCGACTTCAGAATAAGAAGCTCCTTTTATAGTTGATCGAGCAATAAGAATTATTTGGACATCTTGAACTAGATCAGACATATGTAGGCGGATTACTTCACGCATTAAACGCCTAGCTCTATTCCTTACTACTGAGTTACCCACTTTTTTTGATGCAATGAAACCAATTTTCGTTGGACCTTTTAAGATGATTAAAACAGTATACCTTCCAGGATAACTTTTACCACTTGCAAAGACTGTCTTATACTCTAACTTTTTTCTTAATCTTAGACTAATAGGGAGCATAGTTCCTCCGTTGGGTATGGCCCACAAACTATATTCTTACTCTAACTAGAATATTTAAACCTCTTAACACAATTCTTAGAGTCATGATTTAGTCATATACCAAACATAACTCTAAGACATTATCCCTCAGATACATTCTTTAATGCTACAGTTCTTGCTTAATAGCCTTACCGATAGTATTAAAAAAGGCCACAACTGCGGCCTTAAGCTGATAGTTTCTTTCTCCCTTTTAAGCGACGGCGCTTTAAAACATTTTGTCCAGTAGGTGTACTCATGCGACTTAAAAATCCATGAACACGTTTATGACGCCGATTCTTCGGTTGATATGTCCTTTTCACAATAACGACACCTCCTTTAAAAAACAAACAATAACAAGACATTCTCCAAAGATTATACTCTAATTTTTGAAAATCTGTCAAGGTAACTGGCAATCAACTTATTGTGGATAAGTTTGAGCCTGTAATAAAATACAGGGGATAATTCCGAAAAACTGTCTTAATTTTTGTTGATAACCCCCAGAAAAATTGATATGATGTAAGTGCAGAGTTTAGACATCATTATTTCTTCTCTGTACTTCTATTCACACCTTTATTTTAACTAAGTTATCCACAAATGTGTATAAGTTTGTGTATAACTTTTTTATTTCGTGTTTTTATTCTTTTAACCATACCAAGGGAGGTTCATTTATGTTACCACAAACCTCATCTTTAAATTCACTTTGGAAAGAAACCTTATACAAGTTAGAAAGCGAACTTTCCCAACCAAGTTTTGAAACTTGGCTAAGTTCTACAAAACTCCTCCAGATTAATGGTGATACTCTAATTATTAGTGTTCCTAATGAATTTGCTAAAGACTGGTTAGAAAGTCGTTATTCACCTTTAATCCGTTCAGTTGTAAAAACTATTATGGGTCAATCTAAAAACCTAAAATTTGTGATTTCTCAAATAGGAGAACAAAATCAAAGGGAACAAGAATCATTACTTATTCCTTTGACACCTAAAGTAGTTACTTTGCCGAATTATCTAAACAATAAATATACCTTTGACACCTTTGTTATTGGAAATAGTAATCGCTTTGCTCATGCTGCCTGTTTAGCCGTGGCAGAATCTCCGGCTAAATCCTATAATCCGTTATTTATTTATGGTGGAGTTGGCTTAGGTAAAACACATTTAATGCATGCTATAGGACATACAATTGTTCAGCAATCGCCTCAAACGCGTGTTCTCTATGTTTCCAGCGAAAAGTTTACTAATGACCTGATCGATTCAATTCGTGACGAAAACCCCATTGTTTTTCGTAATAATTATCGTAATGTCGATGTTCTCTTAATTGACGATATTCAATTTTTAGCTGGTAAGGTTGGCACTCAAGAAGAATTTTTTCATACTTTTAACGCTCTTCATGAAGCAAATAAACAAATTATTATCTCTTCCGATAGACCACCCAAAGAAATTCCAACCCTTGAAGATCGACTACGCTCACGTTTCGAATGGGGCTTAATTACAGATATTCAAGCTCCTGATTTAGAAACTCGTATTGCTATTCTAGGTAAAAAAGCTAAGTTAGAAAATCTTCAAGTACCCAATGAAGTACTGGTTTTTATAGCCGATAATATTCATTCTAATATTAGAGAATTAGAAGGAGCCTTAATCAGAGTTATGGCCTTTGCCTCTCTTTCTTCTAGCCCTATAACTGCAGAAATTGCCTCAGCAGCTTTAAAAGATATTTTACCTATTAATTCTCTCAAAGAAATTACTATTAATATGATTCAACAAGATGTATCTGACTATTTTAATCTTCCTCTAAGTGATTTTAAGGCTAAAAAAAGAACCCAAGCAGTTGCCTTTCCCCGACAAATAGCTATGTATCTTTGTCGAAAATTAACTGATATTTCCCTGCCTAAAATTGGCAAAGAATTTGGTGGACGTGATCATACGACAGTAATTCATGCTAATGAAAAAATATCTAATGACTTAAAAAAAGATCCTCTCTTAGAAAAAAGAATCAATGACATTATCCAACGCATCCAATCTCACTAACCCAATCAATAATGTATTCTTAACAATTGTGTATAAATAGGTAATAATAGCTTGATAATTTTAAAATAGAGGACATGTGGATTATTATCCTGAGTTGTCCACATATTATTAGATATCAATTTTGTAGTATTCTTAATGTCTCACCCTATTTATCCACAAGTTGACAGGCTATATTATTACTACTACTATCTTTTATCTTATTAATATTATTATGAAATATGCTTTGTTTTAAAATTTTAGGAGGTTCCTATGAAAATATTATGTTCTAAAGATATGTTACTAACCGGAGTTAATACCGTCCAACGAGCAGTTTCTAATAAAAGTACTCTCCCTGTACTTCAGGGTATTTTACTAAAAGCAGAAAAACAATCTTTGACATTTTCTGCTACAGATTTAGAAATCGGCATCCGCTGTGAAGTTTCTGCCGAAATATTAGTTGAAGGATCCACAGTAGTTCCAGCTAAACTTTTTTCAGAAATTGTTCGAAAACTTCCTGACACAATAATTTCGCTAGAGTTAATCGATAATGTACTTATAATTAAGTATTTTCAATCAGATATAACCCTCAAGGGTTATGATCCACAAGAGTTTCCATTATTACCTGAGCTTATCGATACTCAATCTTTTACCTTATCAACAACTTTATTTAAAAATATGATTCGTCAAACGGTTTTTGCTTGTGCAACTGAAGAAAACCGACCTATTTTTACAGGAATCCTTTTAAATATTGAAGGTCAAACGATACGACTAGTTGCAACAGATACTCATCGTTTGGCTTATCGTGTTTCTGAAATACCTAATCAAGAAGAATTAAAATTTAATGGATTAATACCAGCAAAAACAATGTCTGAAATTTATAAACTTTTACGTGATGAGGATGAAACTCTAAATATTAATTTTACTAATTCTCAAATTTCTTTCCAATTTGGTTCAATAATTTTAATGTCTCGACTTATTGATGGACAATTTCCAAATTATAATCAAGTGATCCCTCAAAACTGTGAAACAAAAATTTTTATGTCAGTCAAAAATTTCTGGGAGGCAGTTGAAAGGGCATCTCTGATTGCAAGGGACAATAGTTCAGCTAATATTATTAGATTAACTATTTCTGACACAATTCTAAAAATTGATCAAGTTACAGAAATGGGAAAGATTAATGAACAAATGGAAATTGAAATGGAAGGAAAAGATATTATCATTTCTTTCAATGCTAAGTTTTTAATTGATGCTCTTAAAGTTATTGATTCAGAAAATATTATGATGGAATTTTCTGGTTCTTTTGGTCCTGGAGTAATTAGACCACTAAATAATCCAAGTTATTTATATTTAGTACTTCCAGTTCGAACTAATTAAATATGATTCAAAAATTGAATCTCAAGAATTTCAGGAATTATGAAAATGAAAAGATTCTTCTTACCTCAGGAAATAACATTTTCTTTGGTTTAAATGGTCAAGGAAAAACCAATATTTTAGAGGGGATATATTATCTTTTAACCGGTAAATCTTATAAGGCTCAACGTGATCAAGAACTAATACGTTGGGGACAAACGGATTTTCATATATTTGGTGAATTTAATGTCGCTCAACGTCCTATTTTTTTAGAGAGTCATTACGTGGAAAAAAGAAAAATAATCAAGATTAACCAAGTTCCTTGTAAAAAACTATCCGACTATTTGGGAACAATTAATGTAATATATTTTTCACCTGATGATTTATTTATGATTAAGGGAGGGCCTTTGGAAAGAAGGAGATTTCTGGATTTTCACATTGCTCAGAGACGCCCTAGTCATATTAGTTTAATAAACTCTTATAATAAGGTTATTCAGCAAAAAGGAGCTTTATTAAGAACAAATATTTCTACAAATTTAAAAATTGATCAACTACGTCTTTGGAATGAACAATTATTAATGATCGGCGAGAAAATTATTAAAAATCGTTGGGAACTGACCGAACGTTTAAATAGTGTTTCCCATAATATATACACGATGCTTTCCAATCAGAAAGAAAAAATAAACCTTATTTATATATCAATTGGACAAGAAAAAATAGAAAAAGCAATTTCTAAATTTTCCGAACTCCTAGAAGAAAAAATGATGTTAGAAATAGAGCGGCAAATTATACTGATCGGACCTCATCGCGATGATCTCCGAATTACTCTTAATGATAAGACAGCCAGACATTATGCTTCTCAAGGGCAACAGCGTTCGATTGTTTTAAGCTTAAAATTAGCGGAGTTAGAAATTATCAGAGAAGATAAAGGTGAATATCCTTTACTGCTGCTTGATGATGTTTTGTCTGAATTAGATAGTTTTAGGAGAGAATATTTAATAGAATTTATAAATTCTTCTTCAATCCAAACTTTAATGACCATGACTAGTGCTGATGAGGCACAGATTAGGGCCAAAGCAGGATTCAAGGTACATCAAGGACAGATAAGGAGGGAATATTAGTGTTTTTACATTTAGGCGGTGATATACTCTTAAATCAAAAAAAGATTGTAGCTATACTTGACTTAGAAACCTCAACTAAAGGAACAACTACTGGAAAATTTATAACTAAGATTAAGAATACTAAGCAAATTAATTATGTTTCTGAAAAAGGTAAAGAAAAGTCTTTTATTATTACTACAGATGGATATTACTTTTCTCCGATATCTTCTACAACGTTATTAAAACGTTCTATATCCTTTACTTAACTTTAATCTAGTGGTAGGTAAATCCCTTTGATTTGAAAAATTACTTAAAATTAAGGTATAATAATAAGGTTAAGGATTATTTTTTATACTAGTGGGAGGAAACAGCTTTGGGGGAAAATATCCAAGAAAAAAGTTCAAATACAGATTATAATGCTGATCAAATTGAAGTACTTGAAGGGTTAGAAGCTGTTCGTAGACGTCCTGGAATGTACATTGGGACTACGAGCTCCCGAGGACTTCATCATTTGGTTTATGAAATTGTGGATAATAGTATCGATGAAGCTTTAGCTGGATTTTGTAATCATATCGAAGTAATAATTCATGAGGATAATAGTATTTCTGTAACTGATAATGGTCGGGGAATACCGGTAGATATTCACCCCAAAATGGGTATACCGGCTGTAGAAGTAGCCTTGACTGTTTTACATGCCGGTGGGAAGTTCAGTGGGGATGCCTATAAGGTTTCTGGTGGTTTACATGGAGTTGGATTGAGTGTTGTTAATGCTTTATCCGAGTGGCTGATAGTTGAAGTAACGCTGAATGGAAATGTTTATCAGCAGGAATATGCTTTCGGCAAAACAATGACTGAATTAAAAATAATTAGTACAGATAGTGGGGAACGTACTGGAACTAAAATTAGTTTTGCACCAGATTCACAGATTTTTGAAGATTTAATTTATCAATTTGATATATTGTGTTCACGTTTACGAGAACTATCCTTTTTAAATAAAAATGTTACGATAACCTTATTAGACGAACGAACCGATACTAAAGAGGTATATTTTCATACCGGAGGCATTCAAGATTTTGTTAGATTCTTGAATAAAAACAAAGATCCTCTTCATCCTAATCCTATTTATTTTGAAGGAGAAAAGAATACAACTCAGGTAGAAATAGCGATTCAATATAATGACAGTTATACTGAAAATTTATTTTCTTATGCCAATAATATTAATACCCAAGAGGGTGGGACCCACGAAGCTGGCTTTAAAGCTGCTTTAACACGTGTAATTAATGATTATGCCCGTAAAAATAATATACTTAAAGCCAATGATACTAATTTAACGGGTGAGGATATAAGGGAAGGTCTCACTGGGATAATTTCTGTTAAGGTAAGGGAACCACAATTTGAAGGACAAACAAAGACTAAACTTGGTAATAGTGAAATTCGTTCGATTGTTGATTCGATTACTGGAGAAGGTCTAACAACCTATATTGAGGAAAATCCTGCTATAGCTAAGAAAATTCTCGAAAAATCGATTCAGTCGGCACGTGCTAGGGATGCTGCTCGTAAGGCGCGTGAACTAACGCGTCGTAAAAGTGC
>JBAQMG010000135.1:0-11651 GCA_049302575.1 Desulfitobacteriaceae bacterium
GGCGAAGATCATTCGCTATTTAGAGTTACCGGAATCAGTGTTTGTCTGGAATGGTACCTAACCAAGGATGTTTAAAATTCCAAATTTAAACAGGCCAAATTGACTTCGGAGTTTTCTGGAATATGAGTTATATGTTGTTTTCTGAGGTTAAATGGCAAAAGACCCCTACGTGAGAGGTCTTACATATGTTTAAAGAAAAACTCCATATACATTTCTTGAATTTTCAATAGATCATTGAAATTGGCACAACCAATAAAGTGAATAAAATTTGATAACTTTAGAGGAACTGTCTTTGATACTCTTGCTGTTGACGGATGCTTAAGATTTGCTTCTTTCCAATACTGAATAGGGGTATCATACCGATCAGAAGCTCTTGGATCATGTTTAGTGACTTTGGTTGAAAGAATTTGAGGCAAATCAATATTCAAAACTATTACTGGTCTCGGAAGAAATTGATTAGGATTTTCTTCAAAGGGGAAATTTACTAGCCATATTTCACCTTCATTAATCACTTTTGCCGCTTTAACTCCTTATAGAGTTCGTCCCACTCATGTTCTTGTCGCCAAGGATCATCTTTTGTGATAACATATTCGCCATCAGAATTCTTCGGCCAATTTGCATCAGATAATTCTTGGATTTTATCACGATGTTGATTAACAAAATCAGAAAATGAAGGTTTTTGAGTTTTATTCAGGGGAAGAGACATTTCGTTTTCCTCCTTATTAACCTTATCTTTTTCTTCCTTATCCATCATATCACCCCATAAACAGTAGTTCAATATGTAGTATTCCCATATTTTGCGATTTAGAAGGAATAGATAAGGAATTGTAGAACTAAGTTCATAAGGTTTGTGAATGTTGTTCTTTGAAGTGTGGACACATCCGATAACAGCATATTCCCAAAATCTGAGAGAATATGCAAGTAGTAACCAGACTTCGGGAATACGCGGGACGTTCTACGACATATCGTGCAAAGGTCGCGCCATCCTTGGCGCGGACGAAAAAGAATTTGAGCTATTTCTTCGCAGTAGGATAATAATGTAATTATCGGTATGCAATGTGCGTAATTAATAGATGTGGCAGATATTGGTTATAGCGGTTATAATAGAGTTAAGAGAGTACAGCAAAGGAGATCGATAATATGGCTAACGCATACGTTATTGATAGAAACTCAATTAAGCTTCCAAAGGAGGTTTCAGAAAAGCTGAAATTGAAGGAAGGAATGGAACTAAAGGTTATATCTGACGAAGTGGACGGGGTATTAATATTGAAGGTTGTTGAAGGGAAAAGCAAGGATTTTTCCGGTATTAAAGGGATCGGCAAAGAGATATGGAAAGATGTTGACGTTCAGAAATATGTTACTCAGGAGAGAAACGAATGGAATTGAAGAAAGGCTTAAAGCTTTTTGTAGATACGGCACCGATAATATATTTTATTGAGGAGCATCCGGTTTACATCGATGAAGTTTCCGACATATTTGACAGAACAGCTGAAGGAACTGTACAGGTGGTTACGTCAGTTATTACCTTGATAGAGGTTCTTGCAAAGCCATATAAGCTTGGACAAAATAATATAGTGGACGTTTACAAGGATTTCTTTTCCAATTCAAAGGGATTCTCTGTTATGAGTATTGATACCAGTATCGCAGAATTGACTGCAAAGATAAGGGCAGAATTTGGGTTCAAGGTGCCTGATGCTCTTCAATTGGCTATCTTTGAACATAATGATTGTGAGTATTTTGTAACCAATGATAAACAACTCAAGAGTTATGACGAAAATAGGATTTATATATTAGGTGAAAATAGTTGATATTGAAGGTTTATGAATGTTCCTTTAAGGCAGCGCCGTCCATGGCGCTGTCTGAGTCTGTGGGCACGATACGTCGTAGAACAGCGTATTCCCAAAATCTGAGAGAATATGAATGTAGTAACTGGACTTCGGGAATACGCGGAACGTTCTACGACATATCGTGCGAAAGGCGCGCCATCCTTGGCGCGGACGAAAAGAATTTGCAGTATTTCTTCGCAGTAGTAGGCGTATACGAATTGATAAGTTGTATATCAGTATAGGGAGGATGATATTTTGAAAATTGGTCGAAAAGCAAATTCAGTACTGACAATTACATTTAGCATTATTACAATGATTTTGGGGGCTCTGTTCTTATTTGGTTTTATCATCAGTATTGATGTTGTAATGTTATTTTTAGGGGTAACTCAATTATTTGGTGGATTAAGTCAAATAAATTTGGCACAAGAAATGAATTCAAAAGGAAAAAATAAAGGGAATAAGATTGTCGGGGGATTTTCCGTAATTCTAGGTATTGTGATTATAATCGCTGCGATTATTAAAATAATCCTATAGTTATAATATTTGATCACGCATTCTTCTTATTTGGTGAAACTGTTATTAGGGGGCATTAAGTGAAAAAAAAATTGGGGCTAGCTTTGGTGGTCGTAACGCTAATTTCAGGTTGCGGATCTACTACGGGTGCAGCAAAAAATGTGGACTTATCTAATCTAACCGCTACTCAAGTAGTTGAAACTTATTACATTAGCATCGCTACTGGCGATTATGCGACGGCTAAAGATTGCTTGTCAAATGAAATCGGTCAGCAATATGTAAACTCTATGGACTCTGACTTCAAAAACATTAAGAGGTTGACAGACCTAAAGGTTTCCCCAGCAGCACCTATCAAACTTTATGGGAAGAACCTCGATGAGTTGCAGGTCACAGCCGAGTATGTCGCAGAGTACAAAAAGGTAATTACGTCTAATAGCGGAAAACAATTTAGGTTTATTTACGTTGGCAAAAAGGAAAAAGACTCTCCATGGAAGATCATTAGTATTGGAACAGGCCCGTAATGAAATAGTTTAGATGAGTCGCATTCGCCTTATTTTGATATGCTCGTCCTATTTTATTGTCTAGGCAATTTTTATAAGCAGGAGTGATTACGTTGGGAAAAGATATTCAATTTAGAGAGGCTCAACCTCAAGACGTCCAGGCTATTACTGAGTTAGTTCTTGGAGTGTTTGATAAGTATGTAGGGTATGGCTATTCACTAGATGGCCAATCAGTTTTTCGGATGTATTGCCTTCCAAACGCCATGTCAACTAGATTAACAGAGGGGACTTCATTTTGCCTAGTTGCGATTTTAGTTCAGAAAATTATTGGAATGATTGAAGTTCGAAATGGTAATCACATTGCTTTATTGTTCGTAGATGATCGCTATCATAAAAATGGTATAGCTAAGAATTTAGTTACCTTGGCTATCGAAAAGGTAAAGGTAACAGATATTTATGTAAATTCCTCACCATATGCAATTGATATTTATAAACGGATGGGATTTGAACAGTTAGAAGAGGAACAAGAAAGAGATGGTATTCGATTTATACCAATGAAAAAGAGCATAACCCATCGAAATAATTGCTAGGGTAGTAAAGCCGCACATCGTATAACAGCACATTCCCAACACTTGGTAATATGCAAGTGATATGTCGCGTCGGGAATCCGCGAATCGTTATACGGAAATGTCCATATCGGAGTAAGTGTGAGGTTGATTTTTGAAATATGAAAAGACCTGCAAGAGGTCTTATGTGTTTACTTCTATTATTCTATCAAGGACTCTAAGAAATTCGTTCCAATCTAATTCTCCACAATATGTACCAAGTTCATTTCTGGCGATTCTATGAAGTTTATGTGTTTTGACAAAGGATAAGTGAGAAAGTCCAGCATCTTTCCACTTATAAATAGGCTCTTTATATTGGTCGAAGTAAGTTGGGGGGATATTTGGAGGAGAACTTGTTATTTAAGCTATTGTAAGTAAACTTGAACTTTCTTCATCATTTACTACAAGAACTGGTCTGACTTTAGATTCAACTTTATCTTCGTAATAGATTTCAGTCCAATAAATATCGCCAATATTGGCCATTTTTCATACTATTTATCCTCATACCAATCTTTATGGCTGGGATTTTCAGGGTTCAATTTTATTTTACCTTTTTGGGCATCAAGAATGGGAGTTTTTGAACTTATTTTATTTAATGCTGATTGCCGATCAATCTCAACTTTTTTAGGAATTGCTGACATGTCTTTTTCCTCCTTTTTGAGGGGCTTATCTATATCCATATAATACCACCCTTTAATAGTCTATTCAATAAGTATTATGCCCGTATAAAGGATTTTAGAAAAAGCCCAAGAATTTAATATATGATAAGTTTGTACTTTAGGGTACTCTTTGTAGATGGACACTTCCGATAACAGCGTATTCCCAAAATCTGAGAGAATATGAATGTAATAACCCGACGTCGCAAACCCTCGGAACGTTATCCGAAATATCCGTTCCTCGTATTCCTCTGTGGTCTGTTTCATTCCCTGTATTCCTTTTGGGTCTGCAAGGGGGAAGAAATGGTTTGAAAGTGCATATGAATGTCTAGGGAAGGGTTAGCTGCGAATGTGCATATGAATGAGGGGAATAATTGGACAAAGAAAAAACCTCCCGTAAAGAAGGTCTTTTCTGAAATAAGAGTTGAAGCGATTTCTCGCTGAAATAATATTTTCTTTAATCGCATTATATCATTATGCTTTATATCCGTCAACTATTCTTCTTTTGAATAAATTTAAATTTTTCAATGGCAAAATCAATTTTTATTTGTTCTTCATTTCCAACAGTTAATATTCTTCCCCTTCTCCAGAATGGTCTAGTTATTCGAGTTTTACTTATAGTTCTTATTTGTTCTACTAAAGCAGTTCCTCCAGTTGAGACTGGAATGTGATACCAAAAGGTGCTTCCAATATATTTCTCATCTTTTGAACAAGGAACAACTATAACTGTTTCTGAATCTGGATAGCCCCAAACTATAATACATGGTCTTTCTTTCTCAATTTCTGCGCCAACGTTTTTACCTAAATAAGCATAATATATTCCACTTTTAAACAACTTAAAATCATTTTCTAGTTGTGGATTTAAACGCATTTCTGTTTTAAGTAATAACCACTCAACATATTCCAATGCTGTTTCAGCTTTTAACTCTGATAATAAGTATTTTATAGAGTCAAATCTGTCCTGAATAATTTCTGATATTTGCTCATTGTTTTTTAACTTCTCTTTTTCAATAACCTTTTCTTCTTCCACTTTCATCCTCCATTTCTATCCGTCTAAATGTTTCGACAGAATAGAGGAAATACCTTCACAATATGGAATATTATTTATGGTTACTTAAATTGACATTTAGGGTAGGGGTAAGTTTTTGAAAGCAATTCCTTCAAAGACGGATACATCGGGTAACACTACAGCGTGAATTAATTTTAACCAGTAAGACCCATATTTAATTTCTTCAAGCTATGGGACTTATACGCACAATAATTACGGCGGAGATAATAATCCACATTTCTCAATGCCTTTTGTATTATCTTTTCATCGCCTGACTGAGCTGCAATAACAAGCGATAGAGCCATCGGATGAGTTAAGATCGGACTTTTTTTTATCAATCACTTGCAGTCTTATTTCAAGTATAAATGAACTCGCGATCGAAACCAAAAGCATATGGCGATGCCAGGCAGTCCAAGACCTGAATTCATAATGATCCATGCCTAATTCGTCTTTGGCTTCATTAAAACACTGCTCAATAGGCCAGCGCATCAACGATGCTTTGCAGAGCTCAGAGGTTGGAGTGTCAACCGGTGCATTACTGACAGAAAACCTGATCACCCCATCTTCTGAACGGCGAATAAATAACCAGCATGATTTTATTGGGACTTCACCCGTCTCTTTCGCAAAGGCTCTATAGATTCTAAGGCATTTAATATCTGAATAAATTGGTCCCTTTGATCCTTCCCCTAGATGCATTTTTATCCAGGGTATCGTATCATCCCCTGCGATCTTGGAAACGTGTTCAGCTGGAGTTGTTGCTGCCATTTTCGTAGGTCGTGGACCCCGTCCTTTGTAATCAGGTACTTCAAATATTGGCTCGTCTCGCCAAACCAGTGCGTCGTGATGTATGTCAGCGAAATACCAATAGTTATCAGAAATACCCTCTAGAAATTCCTTGCTGTTTCCATAAAGACAATCCATGCCAATCCATTTTGCCTTAAATAGGCCGGATTCTTTGATTTTTCGTATCAATTCAAGAGCAATTTGTGGTTTGGTCTGGAAGGTTAGATCATCGGGCACGGCGCACTCTTCCCTGAGCTGTTGAAAATCTTCACCAAACCACTTTTCTGGCATGAAAAGCTGTGATGAAACCAAACCATACCCCTTAGAGCCAGAATATCCTACGAAAACACCTACCTGACTGTTTTCAACTTTTCCGACGCTACCACAATATTGGCGTGCTACACCCACCGAATTCTTACCTTTTTTAACAAAGCCGCTTTCATCGATGGTAATCATACCTTCCTCTTCTGAAAGGCGCTCAGATTGACCCTTTTGATATATTTTTGAGGCTTCTGCATCATTCCATTTGGAATCCTTCATGAAAAACTGCAAAGTACGTGGACCTCTTGGACTATCCATGTATTCTAAGGCAATGGGTTCTACCGACTTCCGTTTCAAATTACTCAACAAACCCTTAACATACACATTGATATTGAAGGTTTGCTCGGAACGTTGAAAACAGCTTTGAAAACGATCCATGAAAGTTATAAGCATTTCAGGTAATTTATCCACTAGACCCCGTACATTGGCCTCTTCCATGATTCCTTCATGCCAAGTGTTTTTTTGTAGTTGCATAGTAATCTTCTCCAGATGTTGGTTATTTTTGAGGACCCGGAGGGGCTTTCCTGTACAACCCATTAACGTTTTGAAGTTCTTCTTCAGCGGGTATAAAAACACTCCTTTTTTGTTTCCATGACACTGATAGG
The DNA here is from genome assembly GCA_049302575.1 of Desulfitobacteriaceae bacterium. Lineage (GTDB taxonomy): Bacteria > Bacillota > Desulfitobacteriia > Desulfitobacteriales > Desulfitobacteriaceae > JBAQMG01. The sequence goes on from JBAQMG010000135.1 coordinate 6,858, forward strand.
TGACTCCAACTTTTCCATACCCACTGGTTTCTCCGACATAGCGCCAGTTTGAAGCTCTATAGCAAGTTCCCTTGTAAAGGTCACGATCGACAAAGGTTTCTAATAGATAGGGTTCTATCTCATATAGGAGCGGCCAATCATGCTTTAGATGCTTTATTGATAGGCCGATTATATGTGAAGCAAGATTTTTAACGTGTACCCACGGTAAAATAAGAAAACGATTATTATTTAAAACATGGGGTAACGACCGTTTGCGTTCTTCTGAACTCCAATCAATAAAAGTATCCCGAACGCCAAGCCTATAAGAAGCCTGGTTATAACTGATCGCAGCAATAGGGCGTTCGTTAAACCACACTAGATATTTGACGCGTGGTCCGATCATAGTTTTATACCCCAGATAATGATAGGATTTTACGAGATGATTCCAGAGTACTTCCAGTTCTGTGCGACTGACAAGTTCAATTTTTAGCGAGGGTATTATCTCAAGTATTTCTTCTACCAAAGGTTTATTATCGATAGAATAAATGACGTTTTCTGGTTCCATGATAATGGATCCTTTCAGTTTTGAGGACAGAGCTATCCCTATTATGTGTCATTATAACCCACCGAGTCCTCACTACTAAATTTATCACATAAAACCAGTTTTGTTTATACTTTTAAGTAGCGCTGTAGTGATAACAAAGTATTCCTGAAATCTGATATGGGGGTGGAATTTGGGGTTGACTTCAGGAATACTCGAACGTTATATGAAAGTCGGCGGAACGAAGAGAAAAAGAAGCCTGTTTGAGGCTACTTTGGTGGGAAGACTTCATCATGGGTTCCGATGATATAAAGAGTGTTTATCTGGTCAATTGCCTCGGACGTTACTTCGATGATGATCCGTACCGACATATTGACTCTAATTTCATAGAAGTTATCTGTTCCTTGAATTTTTTTATATCGAAGAGAGGGATGGCTCGGGTCGGTGATGAATAGTTCAATAGATTTTTCTGCTTGTTTCGAAGTCTTGAAGTCAAGTTGTTTAAATTGCTTATCAAATTTTCGAGTGGATTTAAAGCGTCTAGTCATTGTTTAATACCGTCAAGAAATTCGTTAACGGAATTAAACTCACGAACATTATCAGAATCAACATCGTTTTTGGCTTGGAGCATATCACTTTGGACTTTATCAGACCAAAAGTATGCTTGGCTAGTAGGAACAATCTTCATAGGTTCAATGATAATTTTATTGTTCTCCATCCTGATGTCGAGTACATCGCCTTCATTGATATTAAGTTGTTCACGGATATCTCTGGGAAGACTTATAAGATTTCGTTTTTGAACGAAAATCTTATGGGAGGCAATTGACATGATTATCACCTCTTAAATGTTTTGTTATTACAGTATATGCGTAATTACGTAATAATGCAAATGAAAGAAGAGTTGTTTTATTCAGGTATTCCTCTGGAGGGCCGACCTTCATATAACAGCACTTAGTAATATGCAAGTGTTATGACGCGTCGGGAATCCGCGAATCGTTATATGACATGCCACGCAAAGTCCGCCCATCCATGGGCGGATAAGATTTTAGCCTTTATATGGAGAAATATTAGGAGGTTTTTAACAATGTCAAATGAAATTGCAAAAGTGAATATATTTGACAATATCTCAAATAAACTTGATAAATACCTGGATGTTAAAGATCTTGTATTAGAAAATGATTACATTGAAGTTTTGGGGTATTCTGTAAGTGTTTTCAAAATATTTAAAAATGCTAGTGGATTAATTGCAAAGAAGAGATTCCAGGCATTTTTAAAAGGATTTAATGGTGTTGATAAGCCAAGTGAATGTCAATTAGCAAAGCTTTATGATTACATAGATAACGAAGTAAAAGCTGAATTTATAGCGGATATATTTTCAAAGGTATTACTATCAAATTCAAAATTTCCAGGGGAATAATGGGTCATTCATTCTTTTCTTGAAACAAGATAATCAAAATGGAGGGATGTTTATTCCGGTAGGTGGTCCAAACGGAATGGTTCAACTCTTAAACGGAACAATTCAGAATCAAAGTCTTGATGATTTAACAAGTTATAATCAATTTATGGGAAATCAGGTAACGGTGGTACCGGATACCTCGCAAGAAAATGAGGACGTATCCAAGACACTTGTTTTGGACTGGCTAGTTCTAGGTGCGGCATTGGTGTTAGTTAGTTTACATATTCTTCATCGTGTAGTAACAAAAAGAAAATCTGTTTAAGTATTAATTCCAAGCTTCGGAACATCACATAACAGCGTATTCCCAAAATCTGAGAGAATATGAAAGTAGTAACCAGACTTCGGGAATACGCGGAACGTTATCTGCAATAACTGGGTCATGTTGGGAATAAAGGATGTTTAATGAATGTGTTGACGTTATGTTAAGAAACAAACAACATTCCCTGCCCTGTCTTTAGCTTATTATCTATTTTTGAGTCAACTTTTAATAAAGATCAAATATATCAAGAACATTACTTTACCCATTTATTTAACTCCAGAACTAATAAATGTACAGTTGTTGAGGGGTTATCTTGCTCGGTATTGATAGATGAGTATTGTGTTAAAAGCTTATTTGCATTATTAATTGCGATAGACTGCAGATTTAGTAATTCTACGTACATAGTAGGGCAATTCTTTTTATATTGATACCCCAACAATTCTGTTAGCATATCTTCGTAGCTTTGACGTGAAAAGGCAGTTTCATAATAATTAAAGTGTAATAGATACCATAATTCGAAGGCCTCATTTGAATAGGCAACTTTAATTTTATGATGCTTTGCCAAGATAATTGCTTCATTGAAGTTTTCGGATGTAAAAGAATCTCTGTCAAATACGCACCAAATTTGATCGAATTTTTCCCTGCGTTTAATAGCCACAGATTTAAGTCTAATTGCATATCTAACAAGACTATCCGTATTTCTTCCTGATCCTTCACAGTTACGTTCGTAAGGTTAAACCCTTCGAAATATTGCGGTTCTGTTTTCGTACCTTCGCATATTATTAGAAATGTATCGCGATCTGTACCTCTAGTACCAATTTTTCTTTTGTACTCCCTTAGAGATTTAGCCTTTTTAAAAAAGTCATCACTCCCCATCGCTATTAGACATCCATTCAAAGTTTCCAGGGTAAGGGATGGATCCATATTTGCCCATAAGGTAATCTTTATCATAAGAAGCATCATTTCGAACTTTATAATCGACTAATGAATATAAGTCTGAAGAGCCGTAGCTATTCTTTTCTGTAAACCAAATCTGATCTCTCCTGAAAATACTTTTGTTTAAAAGATTGGTATCATGGGTATTAAAGATTAATTGAGACTTAAAAGGATTTCTTTCATTTGAATTAAATAAATTAATTATAAAACCTGTAATTAAGGGATGTAGTCTTGAATCTAATTCATCAATAACCAGAATTTTTCCATGTAATAGAGTGTCTAATATTGGTCCAAGAAGAGAAAATAGCTTTTTTGTTCCTTGTGATTCTTTATTCATTAAGAATTTTTCGAAACCTACAAATATATTATTTTCATCATATTTTTTATGAATTGTATTAATTTCAGTTTTTTGTACACCGCCAAATTTCATACTTTTATCTTCCATAAATCCCTTTACCATTACCTGTACTTCCTGGGGTAATCCTTCTAACGGCAAGTCGCTTTTTTCCAATTCAATATCTTCAATTCCTAAATCTGCCGCACGGATTAACGTCATAAACAAATCTTTTTGCTTGTTGTTGTTTTCCAATAAATTAGTTGAAATATGACCATAACCATCATTTAATCCGGATATAATATTGAAGTTTTTAAACCATTTTAATACTTTTTTTGAAATCTCCCCATTAAATTGTGCAACGACAGATAAAAATAGAGCGTTCTCTCTAGTCTTGCTTTCTAGATCCTTACCTTCTTTAAATGTATTGCTAATAATAAATTCATTGTTCTTTCTCTGAAAAAGAGAAACTTCACGCCTTTTAGGTGCATAAAAAAGCCATTCATTATGAACCTTTTCTTTATCTACTTCAAACCCGTACCGAAAGGAGATACCTTCATGAATGAAAACAATTTCAAAAAGACTTGGTTTTGTTAAAGTTTCAGTACTTAACTTAAACATATCAACACTAATTTCTTCTTCAGCTTGAGAATCCTTGGAAGAATTTCCGACTAGCTGGGACATAAAAGCCATTGCATTAAAAAAGTTACTCTTTCCGCTTGCATTAGCTCCATAAATAGCAACTGATTTTAACAAGTTTAAATCTTTACTCGCTTGAAAAACATGAGTGTCTAAGTGTTCTCTAATAACAGAGGATACCATACTTAAAGTAACAGTATCTTTAAATGATAGAAAGTTACCTACTGTAAATTGGATTAACATTTTAATCCCTCCGGATAAATTAGTTTATCTATATTATATCCATTCTACGATAAAAAGAAACAAAAAATGAGATTATTTCTCACATAATGCCACCTTTTATATTATAATTTAAGCCTATTATTCAATTAATGAGTCAATATCGCATATATGCCTATTTTTATCTCTATCTTCTCTAGTCATTTCATATAAAAATCTTACGTTATTAGGTATAATTGAGATATTAAACTCATATCCCCAGAAAACAGAAATTCCCAATTGAGTATTTAATTCAATACCACAAATAGAAAGTGCTGATCAAGCTCGCCTCTTTATTGTATGATAGTCTTAAAACCGTTTGTAAAAGCAAGGAGAGATGCTCATGCAACCAGAAACAATTGATTTGAATACCGTACGAACCTATACTGATG
>JBAQMG010000136.1:0-19922 GCA_049302575.1 Desulfitobacteriaceae bacterium
ACCCTACACTCACCCAAAGAAAAGGATCTTCAAAGAAACGACTCTCTGCTTGGGCACTAATCAAAATCGTTGTAATAACCAATATAGCGAAAATAGACAACACAGAGCCAACCTGCGCATCAGGGTATTTAAAAGCAGCCTTAGCTAATTTCCTGAATTTAAGAATTGGCCAATAGAGAAAAACCAGAAAGCTCCCCAAAATCCCTAAACCTAGTATTCCCAATTCTGAAGCTGTAGTCAATACTGCTGTATGAGAAAGACTGATCCCTGCTTGCACAAGCTCACTATAGTTAGTCAGTAAAGTTTTTTGAAATCCACCTGAGCCGACACCTAAGAGGGGATGATGAACAAACATATCCCAAGCAGCAGGAATCAAATACTGGCGTTGTAAACCTGCTGCCCAAAGTCCCTGTTTTAGCTCGGTTATTCTGCCTAGAATAGCTGGATTAAGGCTAATATACAAGCCAGCACTGAGAAAACAACCTATCAAAGGGAAAATCACCACTTTACGCGGTAGTAATACTACAAATAATACCAAGACCAAGCTGGCAATCAGCCAACCTGTACGTGAACCTGTAGCCAGGAGCGCCGCCATTTGTAATAATAAGGCCAAAAATCCTATTACTCTACCTGTCCAGTTTGAAGCCCTTAGGAGCCAAACCAGAGTGGCTAAAGCCCCCATGATTAAAAACCGTGCCAGAATATTGGCATCAACAAAGGTACTATTGACCCGACCTATAGGTTGATATATCTCGCCCAACCAGAGAAAGTGTTGACTGACAGCCTCATAAATTCCTATCCCAGCCACAATCGTCGCCATCACACCATAGGTTATCGGTACTAACCAACGCTCCCTATTCTTGCGGATCAAGTGATAGACAGCTATTCCCATAAACCAGAGAACTCCTAACCGAATCGCAGCCACCAATGTGCTGCGGGGATCAACAGACCAGGCTAAAGATAATAGTCCTACGAAAATATAAATGCCTGAAACTAAAAACAAAGGATTCTGCCAGCTTGCACGTCGATGAAACCTGAATTCTAACCCAAAATCTTGACTGCGGGCTTGATCAATTAAAAAATAACTAATGAGCACAAAGACCATAATCCGCCCCAGATCGATCACCCCTACAAAGGCCCCTAAGCGATCCAGCCAAACGAGCTGTGGAAACCAAGTCTTGGAAATTTCCAACGCTAAGCCCACGATTAATAAGGGGATTAGATAGCGGGGATTTTTCCAGCCCCAAACAACAAGCAATAAGGTGACCACCGGTACAATATAGAGCATGGTCTCACCCCCTTCAGGTCGGTTTCTTAAAGCTCCGATTAAGTATAGTTTTGATTAAACCAATGTCTACCCGTTTAATCAACAAAATATCTTGCCAGCGACTATGTGTATAGTTAAGATAGAAAATCAAGGTGGTTAGGGTAAACGTAATATACGAAATGCTGGTAGCGATTGAGGCACCATTAATTCCAATTCGAGGAATTAAGATTAAATCCAACACTACAGTGACGACCGCGGAAACTAGCGAGGAGTAAATATTTTTCGATACCAAACCTACCCCAGCTAGATAGTTCGCTAGGATATTAGAAACAGAGAAGATGCTAATTCCGGGTAATAACCACAATAAGGCTTCTGCGGCAGGGGCAAAGGCAACGCTGCCAAACCAAAGGACAAAGAAGGGTCTAATTAGGACCCCACTCAGTAGCGCCATCATCAGGGAGAAACAAGCGATGAGCGTGAAGGTTATCCTAGTGATCTGATTCGTAAAAGCAACCATTCCCTTTTTGTCTTCGGCTGAAGCAATCATCGGAAAAACTATCGTTGCTATACTTCCTGATACACCCCAGAGAGTCTCCCCCACGACAACGGCGATCCCATAAATACCCACCTGTCCAATCGGGAGGAAGTAACTCACCATAAAAACATCCAAACGATAATTCAGTTTTTGGATGATATTCCCTAATTGAGCTTTAAAGCCATACCCCAGCATCTCCTGCATCAGGGTAAAGTTAAAGCGAGGACGCTGCTTCATCCGAGTGAGTAAACTATAGTCTACCCAAATAATAAGCAAAATCGTACCGCCTAAAGTAGCTGAGAGAGCTGATGAAGGCGACGTCAGCGAGAGCATAAAGACAATCAGCAAGATTACGCTGAGGATTTTGTCAATCATGTTAAGCCGATTGTATTCCACAATATCCTGTAAGCCCAGAAAAATACTGATCATAGCCGATTTATAATTAATTAAAGGTACGGTAATTAAAACAATCAGGATTTGAGTATTAGAGACACCCCTAAGAAATTGGAAATGATAGTAAGTGTTTAAAAAGTAGCAGGGAATCAAAGGAAAAGCACCTAGGATAGTCAGCCAGATGTTATTCCCAATAATTTGCTCTAACTGATCCCGTTTCTTGCCTAAGAAAAACACATTAGAAGAAGCTAAGCCCAAACCTAAAAACAACACGGCAAAAATCAGCAAATTATTGGCGACATCAACTATTCCTTTGCCGTCTGGCCCAAGCATACGCGAAAGGATTGTAGCCGTAATAATCGCCATCAAGAACTGTAACAGATTGCTTAAAAAAGTAATTGTCACTGATTTAGTAAATCCCATTAACAGCACATTCTCCCTTTATTCGTCAAGGACACCCTTTTTTCCTCCAAGGTAGGTCGCCCAAATTAGCCCTATAGCAACAAAGATATAACTGTTATCCGTAAGATCTCCACTTACCATGGCATTAGCCACCCCATTAACTAAAAGTGCCAAACCTAATAAATAAAATTGACTATTTAGAGTTCTGACTAACAGTTTGCGGATCGCTAAACCCGCACTATATATTAAGAAGATTGACCAAAGGATAAGTCCCGGAATACCCTGTTCCACCATTACTTCCAATAACAAATTAAGAGGGTAGCGGTACGGGAAATCACTAATATCTGGCAAAAGCGGACCAACACTTCCTGTCCCTACTCCCCAAACCGGGTGCTGTTGAATTACTTTTAAGGTTGCCTTCCAGATGATAATCCTCTCGTTTGCAGTTCCTTCCTTATCTTCCGAAAACTTCTCGGTGATAGCAATCCTTTGATTATTACTTTCAGAGGCTTCCTGTAGTGGTTTACTAAACGGTGATTGACTCGAGAAAAAAGCCAAAAACAAAAGAGTGATAAGCAGCACCCTTAGAGCACGATAACCCCAACTTTTCCAAGCGAAATCAAATAACTCAAACGTAAAGAGTGACAAATAGAGTGCAAGTACTGGTCCCCGACTAGCCGCAAGAAACATCATAAAGAGCATAAAAACTCCAACGGCTAGCATAAAGCTGTTCTTTTTTGCTTTACCAATTCCCCATAGGTAATAAAACATGATTAACGTCAGCCCTAAAGCCCTAGAAAACCAAATCCGATTATTCCAACCATACATAGCATTCGGACTTCCCAGCCACATACCAAGCACAGCTGACAAGCTATAAGCCAAACCAATGTAAGCCGTATATTTAATCAAGGAATGGAGCTTTGACTTATTATCAGAAAACATACCAATACCAAAGAAGAAAAATAAATTAATGCTTAGAAAGCGCACAATCTTTAACAAGCCATAAGACGAGCGCGTTCCGTAAAAATAGGCGATCATCATATCAACTGCAATGAGAACCGCTAACAACGGTAATAATCCTTTTAGTCGTTCCCAAAAAGCCTTAAAGCCAACCTGCTTAACTAGATAATAAGCAAGGCTGATTGCTGTGACCACCAGAATCGATCCTCCCGCAAAAAAAGGGATACCTGTATCTGTTAACAACAACGTGGCAATGAAAAGACCGTTTAAATAAATTGCTAAGATACCCTGTGGAACCTTGATCCCAAATATAAACAAGATAACAAGCGTAAGTAAGGCTACTATGACTTTGCCTGTCAATAGTGAGAGCAAAAGAATCCCCTCCACTTATATTCTTTTTCGAATTCGTCGCAGTTCATCTCTAGTAACTACCTTTGTCAGAAAAAGTAATAAGGTATATGTTGTGCTGCCGATGAAGATCTGAAGTAATAAAGCGCTCGCACCGCTTAAATTAAGAAAATGTTGTTCAAGTATCAATACCCCGACCATAACCCCCGCGGAAAGTAGAACTTTAGCATTCACTTGCCAATCCAGTCGAAAACCAATTGCTTTTTTTGTCCAAAGGAACACTGCACCTGCTAAAAAGAAGAACGAACAAAGCATAGCCAAGGCGGCTCCTCTTGTTCCTAAGACGGGTACTAAGCTAAGGTTCAAGACAACGTTTAAAATCCCCGCGCTTGCAAACAGTCCGGTAAGTCGGAGGTTTTTCTGCAATAATAATGCTCCATACAAATTTATCTGATAAATACCGTAAAAGAGATTAGCCAAAGTTAACAAAAAGATGACGTCGGCCCCACCCGAAAAGGCTTTGGCTGAGAGCAGCCCCACCAGCGGTTTAGCTAAAAACGAAAGTCCCAAAGCTCCTGGAATGGCAATCGTCAAGTACCAGCGATTGGCGAGTGCAATGTTCGCAGCAACTTCTGCGGCTTTTTTTTCCTCCCAGAGCTTGGAAATAATCGGGAATAGGACGAAGCTTATAGGCATAAAGAAGAGTGTCATGACATTCGCAATCGTCGAACCTGCCGCGTAGACACCTACTTCTGCCAAACCTTTGAAGTGTGTAAGAAAATACCTACCGCTTGAGTTCACAAGCCACAAAAAAAGACTATTGGGCACAAGGGGCAGTCCGTATTTAAGATACATACCCAGATTAGAAAAGGATATTCGTTCTAGACCTATTTGACGATAGATCAGAAGAAGAAAGATTGTTATGAACACCATTTGATTTAAGATAATACCTACAAGCATCAGCCAAATCGAATGGAAAACGAGGGGAACTATGACCATGATGCAGGCCACTAGCAGACCGTTGATCGTGTCAAATATGGCATAGGTTCGCATCTTTCCGGTTACTCGAAAAAAAGAGATCAGATAATTATAAATTGCTTGACCCATCATCCAGACGAAGGTAAGTACAGCGTAAGGGGTCAATTCCGAGTTGGAAAACATCAAAGTCGAGATAAATTTAGAACTAAGCATTGCTAACCCAATCAGCACCAAGCCGATGAGCGCAATAAAAGTCGCCATAGCATAAAAATCTCTAACCCGCTTACGCTCTGAAAACCCCACCGAGAAAAACCGAATGACCCCCATATCAAAGCCGAACCCAATCAAAGGTACGATAAAACTGATCGTAGTCACAATTTGAGTCCAAACACCATACCATTCAGGGGTAAATGCTCTGGTTAAAGCAGGCAGCGTAAACAATGGGGTGAGGCCTAAAATGGTACGCGATAAAGCAACCCACAATACACTGGATAACATTTCTACAAAGCACTTCCTAAAATTCGAACAATCTCTTGTTGCTGTTTGAGCGTTAATTCAGGATAACATGGAATAGCAAAAGCTTCTTGACAAGCTTGTTCCGCCACTGGAAAATCCCCGGCTTGATAACCCAGGTCTTTAAAGGCCCGTTGGAGATGTAATGGTACTGGATAATAGATTCCAGTGGCTACCCCTGCGGCCTTAAGTTGTTTAATCACTGCCTCGCGTTTTGCCGAGCGCAAGACATAAAGATGATAAACTGGTTTCGCTAAACTATCCCTACCGGGCAGCGTCAGGGGCAGTTCCTGTAATAACTGATCGTATAGATCGGCTTTTTCTCTCCGCGCCTCATTCCATTGATCTAAATAGCGAAGTTTAACACGTAACATAGCCGCTTGCATTTCATCTAAGCGGCTATTATAGCCGATTTTTTCGTGGTAATACTTAACTTGGCAGCCATGGAAGCGCAGCATTCGAAGTTCTGCCGCTAGATGTTCATCATTAGTCACTACCATCCCAGCATCGCCATAAGCCCCTAGGTTTTTGGTTGGGAAGAAGCTGAAGGTGCCAGCATGCCCAATCGAGCCAGCCTTTTTCCCTTTATATTCTGCTCCAATAGCCTGAGCAGCATCCTCGATGACTTTTAAATCGTAGCGTGCGGCAATTTCCATGACCTGTTCAACGTTAACCATTTGTCCGAAAATATGTACAGGAATAATGGCCTTAGTACGTGGCGTAATTTTAGCCTCCAGTTTGTTTAGATCAATATTCAAGGTGATAGGGTCTATCTCGACAAAAACCGGGCTAGCCCCTACTAACGCTACTGTTTCTGCTGATGCAAAAAAAGTAAACGGAGTAGTAATGACTTCATCCCCAGGACCAATACCTAGAGCCTTCAGGGTTAAAATCAGAGCATCCGTTCCATTGCCTACCGCTACTGCTGCTTTAGTTCCACAAAAAGCTGCAATTTCCTTTTCCAAGGCTTTCATCTCTGGTCCCATGATGAAGCTACCAGAGTCTAGTACACCCAACACGGCTTGGTCAATTTCAGTCTTTATGGTCAAGTATTGCGTTTTTAGATCTAAAAGAGGAATCTGCATTGAGCCACTCTTCCTTCCTGTACTTAAATGAATCTTCATGATACTGGTTAGGGTATTAATTCTTCTACGGGAACTTCCCTAACCTCTCTGGCTGGAAACCCTTTAATCACGCGCTTAGCGGTCGTATCTTTAGTGACTAAAGCCCCCGCAGCGACAAATGTTTCCGGGGCAACTTTGACACCCGGCAAAAGAATCGCGCCCCCACCAATGCGCGCTCCTCGACAAATTATCGGACCCTTGATTAACTTAAAACGTTTTTCTGTCCGACCCATGAAATTATCATTGGTGGTGGTTACCATAGGCGCAATGAAAACTCGTTCTTCGATTTCCATATAAGCGGTTATATAAGATCCGGTTTGGATCTTAGTATACGCGCCTATTTTAGTATCATTCTCTACGGCCACTCCGCTGCCAATGATCACATTCCCACCGATCACGCAACGTTCACGTACGATCGCACCATCCCCGATAAAGACTCGCTCTGCATACGTTGATCCGGCATAAAGCACGACTGAACAGCCAACCGTACATTCCTCCCCCATTTGAAGTGGCGGCAAGTCTGCTTGCACTTTAACTGTGCTGGTAGCCGCAGGCCGTGGGGATCTTCCCAACGAGGAGTTACTCCCGATAAAACAGTCCTTTCCTAAAACCACCTTGGCATAGACAGTTGTATGCTCTCCAATTTGGACTCCTTCGCCAAGGCTTACCGCTTGACCAAGGGTTACATAATTGCCCAGTTTGCTGCTTGCCCCAACGTTTACTCCGGCAGCTAAAATACAGCCTGCCCCAAGTATAACTCCTTCACCGAGGATAACCCTCTCGCCAATGACACAAAAAGGACCGATACTCGAACTTTGGGGAATCTGCGCGTCTTCAGCTATTACGGAATTAGTAACCATTTCAACCCAACCTTTTCAAATAATGCATAATATTTATATTTAATGATTAATCAAGAACATCACTACTTCAATGTATAATCAAGAACAATACGTATTAATACACCATTAATTCGCATTCCTGATTATGCATTATTCATAATTCCCCAGAGGAAACACCACTGGTTGTTTAGTCTTCTGACACTGATAGATAGCTAAGATGATCTCTAAGGCTTTCCTGCCCTCTTCGCCTGGCACCGCTGGTAAACGATCTTCCTGAATAGCCTCAATCATATCTGAAATAATTTCTCGATGCCCAAAGCCATAAACGCTAGGGGGATCACCCTCCTGATCAGCAAAAATCGCTTGTTTTTCAGTTTCAGAAGCAGGAAATTCCCAATTTTCAATCCGATTGACGGCAATTCCACCCACTATGACCGAGCCTGTCGACCCGAAGATATTTAAAGTTTCTTCGATATTTTTAGGATAGATTGTCGAAGAGGCCTCAATTAGGCCAAGTGCTCCGTTTTTAAACCTTAGCACCGCAACCCCAACATCTTCCATTTCAATCTTACGCAAGTTGGTCTCTGTATAACCAAATACTGAGTCCACGGGTCCAAACATCCATTGTAAAAGATCAATATTATGAATTGATTGATTCATTAAAACGCCACCATCTTGAAGTTTCGTCCCCCGCCAGGGAGCTTGGGCGTAGTAATTATCGTCTCGATTCCAACGTATCGTCGCCTGCCCATGGGTAAGTTTCCCAAAACGACCTTCCTCCAAAGCCTTGCGCAAAAGTTTAATCGCTTGATTAAAGCGATTCTGATGAATCACTGCTAATTTAACTCCTGCTTCCCGACAAGTAGTGATTAGTTGATCAGCACTGGTTAAACTCATGGCCATAGGCTTTTCAACCATGACATGTTTTCCTGCTCTAGCCGCTGCACAGCCTATTTCGGCATGTAGATCACTAGATGTAGCAATTGTTACAATATCCAAATCCGTTCGTTCCAATAACTTCTGATAATCTTCGTAAGGAACTCCACCGTATTTATCCGCAAATTCTTGTGCCCTCTCGGGAAGAATATCACAGACTGCAACTAATTCTGCTTCCTCAAGCGCCACTATTGATTCGGCATGTTTAGGCGCGATTCGACCACAACCGATGATTCCAAAACGCATTTTCTTAATACTTGCCATCTTATTGCTCTCCACTCCCTCAGTAGTTATTTTCGTGGTATAACGCCTTGCAACTTGGCTAGCCTATTCATGGGAGAAAGCCTTAAATATCCAACTCCTTCAGCCACTTAGCCACCAAAACTCGCCATGTATAATGTTTGATTACATAGTTCCGTCCCCTCTGACCCATTGCTTGACATTGCTCAGGGTTAGCTATCAGCTCTAAAATTGTTTTAGCCAGTCGCTCTGGATCTTCGGGAGGGATCACTATTCCCCCGCCGCTTTCACGCATAACCCTAGCGCCTTCCCCCTCACCAACATAAATAACTGGTTTTGCACTGGCCAAACCTGGGAAAAGCTTGGACGGGCGTACTCCCTCCGCTAATTTATAACGGCGAAGTGTCACTAGATTTAACGTGGCAAGGTTATAATAACGGACAATTTCCGTTAGCGCTTGGAAAGGCATCCAACGCACATTGGGCAACTGCATTTCTGCTGCTAGTTTTTCTAACCTTGGCTTCTCTGTTCCATCACCCACGAGCAGAAAAACGATCTCAGGATTATCCCGTAATCTTGCTGCTGCCTGTAGGGCAACCTCTAACCCTGACGCGTAACCAATGGTACCCGCATAAAGAATAACAGTTTTGTTTTGTACCTGAAGCCGTTGTGCTAGTTCCTGATCAGGAAGACCAGGTTTAAATAACTCAGGATCCACCCCGTTTGGTAAAAAAACCAACTTATCTGCCGCAATACCTCTCTGGCGCAAGGATTGGATAATCCCTTCTGTCTGAGCGGAAATTCGCCAGGCTACCTTATACATATGCCTCTCCAAGACCCGAGTTAGTCCAATAAAAAGCTTATTCTTGACTAAGCCTAAGGAGATAGCCGATTCGGGCCAAAGATCAGAGATATTAAAAATAACCTTAGCCCTTTTCACAGCACGGGCAAAGAGAGTAGTAAACCCGATAAAAATGGGCGGTGATTCAACAAAGATATAATCCGCCGGTCCAGCTTTTAAAATCCCGTAACAAGCCGATAAAACAAAGGAAAAATAATTCAAAAGGCGTTTCCATAAATGACCTCTTTGAACCGGATATATCCAAGTACGATAAAGTGGAATACCATCTAGCGAGTCCTTCATGAAGAATTTTCCCCGATACTCCGGTGGAATCACCCCTGTAGGGTAATTAGGGAACGCTGTAACTACTTCAATCTGATGTCCCTGGGCCTTAATTGCTTTAGCAACCTCAAAAAGGCGAACTTGAGCAGCGCCCGTTTCCGGCATAAAGTATTGGGTAAGCATAAGAATACGCATGATCCAGACCCCTTCATTACTTAAATAAATCGACTAATTGACCCGTCAAACTTTCCCGACTAAATTCCTTACACTTACTTGCTGAATCTAGGTTATTATCTAGACCACTTAGCCAATCGTCGTAATATTTTCTAATCCCTTTACTTACCTCTTGCCAACACCCTAAAGAAACCAAAGTGCCGATTTTCTTTTCCCGTATCAGTTCAGCGGCAATTCCCTCCGGTAACAAAGCCAGAATGGGTTTTCCAGAACCAATGTAATCAAACAATTTACCACTATAAGCATTGTCCAAATCTTTACCAAACGTTAAAAACTGTAGGTGGGCTCCTGCTAGGTAATTCAAACACTCGTAATGCTCCATATAAGGTAGAATCGCCAAAATATCTCTAACCTTGTTCCGAACAAAAATTTCGATAACTGCAGAAGGTATATAGCCTATAAATAGACACTGGAACCTTGTTCGCGCTGTTGGTTGCCCCTGAAAAAAATCTGCAACTCCCTTGACAAACGTCTCCACATCATAGTGAATCTCGTTAATACTTCCGGTGTATATTAAGGTGAACTTCTCCTGATAAACTGGGCTAAGTGTTTTAAAATCTTGCTCGTCGAACCCGTTTGGAATAGTAAGCATTTTTCCAGCAAATTCCGGATAACGTTGCTTGTACATCTCCGTGATTGGGGGAGTAACATTAATAATATAAGTAGCCTTTTTAACCACTTTACGCTCCAACCAAGCATCCAAATTACGGCGAAAGGCAATATTTTTAGCCATCGCTTTGTTTCCTACCCAAGGGTCCCGAAAATCAGCAATCCACGGTTTATGATAAAACTTGCTCACTAACAAGGCAATAATATGTACTGTATAGGGATAGGAGGAAGAAAAAAGATAATCTACTTTTTCTTTCCGCGCAACCCTCAGAGAATTTAAAATTCCACAAGGTAGCCAGCGCATTTTGGAATCTGGAATAAATAGATAATTATCTATGAATTCAAAAAGACGTTTCTTAGTTGATTTATTAACTGTTGCTTCACTTTGGTGAGCTTCAGCCGTATTAGCTTTACTGACCGTCTCTCTATCGAAATCTTCCGAGCTTGTAGCCTCTTGTTTAGTATTTCCTTGTTCTCTATCCTCTTGTCGTAAATCTCCTTGATGGGTAAGAGCTTGGACTTCCTTTGACTTCTTACGACCAAAACTGGTAGCCTTCTCGATAAGTGTACGTAACCAGAGTGTCTCTAAACTATTCGAACGATAAACTTTAGCTATTTCCGGGATCTCCTTTAATAAACTCTCATCGTAAGCAAAGTTATGCCCATATCGAACAGTGCTCACAATCGGCTGTAGCCCAAATTTAGGCAGATATTTAACAAATTTGAGGGTTCGTTGAACACCGCTCCCCCCAAGAGGTGGAAAAAAATAAGCTATGACTAAAACTTTTTTCAATTTAATCCCCCGTCTTCAACGCAATTCCTAATTCCTAATTCCTAATTCCTAATTCCTAATGCATAATGCATTAGGAATTATTATATAACACGCGTTTTAACTTCTAACCTCTATATCTAACTTCGAGTTTCGGGTCTCTGACCTCTGACCTCTATTTCATGCTTGGCACGTAGGTGCTTTGACTGCGAACAGATAACTTATGAACAACTTTATACCCCGTTGCTAGCAGATAAGCAAGCGGATTATTTCTTCCTCTTTGCCAGGCTACCGCCAAAACCTGAAAGCTCTGATCGTCTGTTAACAGCCTTTGTGCCAAAAGTTGTTGAATATGTAGTTTATGGTAAAAGATACTGGTAATATTAGCAACTTGAAACGGATAAAGATCATAGCGTGACCAAGTTAGCCAACCTATATTGTATTTCGGCAAATGTTTTCGGAGTGTCTCCAAGCCTGTTTGATATCTTTCGCGCGCTTCTGAGCTTGCACTTACTAAGTTAAAATCCTGCAGACCCCAAAGCGCAAAAATGAAGCCGTTAAGTACTAAAGAAGGGACAATTGAGGGATATTCTTCGTAAAAATCCCCATCGGCCAACTTTGCTACTAATCCCCCATCTATAACAGGGACAACGAAAGCCCTTAACGCTTTATGACCCGTTGCCAAATACTCCTGCTGTTTTGTCTCTTGATAAGCTCTAGCTAGTACTGAAAGTGCTTGTCCTTGGGCTAGGGCAGATAACCAGGGCTTTTTCAGACCGTAGATATGATTATCATAAGCGTGTTGCCACCCCCAGACATCTTCAGCTGGAGAGTGTAGAACTAAATTGGCCACAAACCAGTCTGCACAACGGATCACTACTTCCAGATACTCTGGCTGCCCTGTCGCTATGTATTGATCATAATTTCCCAAAGCATATTGGGCAATCGTTACAGGAATATAACAAAGTTCACCATCAAGTGAGACTAAAGGGATCTTCTGAGCATCAAAGCTACCTGGATAGTCAGCCTTTGAAGAAATATCCAAAGGATATTTCTCAAGCTTACCTTCAGTAGGAGACAATTTCAAGTTAACATTCATATCTGGATGCCAATAATCAGTCTTACCAAAGATCATACCACTATAGGCTTTAACCATCTGTGGGAGATTCATCTGCGTTACCTCTTTACTGTCCATGTATCAAAAAGGGAATCCACAGATTCCCTTTTTGATATTAAATTTTAACGATCTTCTCACGGTTTTGCTCAACATTTTTAGTGGCGTTTCGAGTATCGACAATCAACTTGGCCTTTTCAGCGATCCGATCATAATCTATGGAACTATGATCCGTTAAAATAAGCACACAATCAGCGGAGGTTAATTTCTCATCAGTCAGCTCTACACTTTTTAAGCTAAGAGAACTACCACCATGTGGTTCAATGTTCGAAATATAGAGATCATGATACTCGATCAAAGCCCCATTTTGTCTCAATAATTCCATAACTTTTAAGGCTGGGGATTCTCGAACATCGTCAATATCCTTTTTATAGGCTACCCCAAGGACTAAGATCTGGGAGTCTTTAAGACTCTTATTGACCACATTAAGAGCACGGATAACCTTATTGATGACATAGTAAGAAACTTCAACATTGATTTCCCCTGCCAACTCAATAAAGCGAGTATGGAAGTCATATTCACGAGCTTTCCAAGTTAAATAGAAGGGATCAATCGGAATACAGTGTCCTCCTACACCTGGTCCAGGATAAAAGGTTTGAATCCCAAAAGGTTTCGTTCCGGCAGCTTCGACAATCTCCCAAATATCTAAGCCCATACGATCACATAACAACATAAGTTCGTTAACCATAGCAATATTCACAGCCCGATAAGTGTTTTCGAAAACCTTGGTCATTTCTGCCGCGGCAGGAGAAGAAACCGGAACAACATTGACAATCGTTTGAGCATAAAGAGTATAGGCTATTTCTAAACAAACCGGGGTAACACCGCCCACTACTTTAGTGGTATTTTTAGTTGTAAACCGTTTATTACCAGGATCGACACGTTCCGGCGAAAAGGCTAGGAAAAAATCCTTACCTACCTTGAGACCATTTTCTTCTAATAACGGTAGGATAACCTCTTGGGTTGTTCCCGGATAAGTTGTACTCTCTAGGGTTATGAGTTGTCCCTGTCGCAGGTACTTAGCAATTTGTTCGGTCGAAGCTTTGATATAGGAAATGTCAGGATCCCGGGTAACTGTCAAGGGTGTGGGCACACAGATAATTATGATGTCACATTCAGTAAGACGGGCAAAATCGGTGGTTGCCTGCAATATTCCCCTCTTGACTAGGTCTTGCAGTTCAAGGTCATTAACATCACTAATATAATTATCCCCAGCATTGACGCATGCAACCCGCTTGGGGTTAATATCAAAACCAATCACTGGAAATCCTACCTTGCCTTTTTCTACAGCAAGGGGTAAACCCACATACCCTAAACCAATAACCCCCACTAGTGCTTGATGCTGATCGACTTTTTCCATTAGTATTTTAGCCAAAACATCTTGATCACTAATCACATGTTTAACAGTCATCATTTCTATTTCCCCCTTATTGATTAGAAACTGCCTTTGGGGTTGTCGATTTCCGGAAGTTCGGAATAACAGTTTGGATAAGCTGAATAACTTCTTCTCTCGTTAAATAAGAACCGCGCTCACGAACGATATGAATAATTTCTGCAATCTTAGCGTTATTGAGATCATTAGGTTTAGCCACAAAAATACGCGTATGTTTGGTGTGACTTGTCCCTTCCTCTTCAGTTAATAATTCTTCATATAGTTTTTCACCGGGACGAATTCCAGTAAACTTAATGGGTATATCCACTTCTGGATCAAACCCGGATAATTTGATTAAATCCCTAGCTAGATCCACAATTTTAACGGGTTTACCCATATCAAGAATAAAGATTTCTCCCCCCTGGGCCATTGAGCCAGCCTGAATGACCAGTTGAGCTGCTTCAGGAATCGTCATGAAAAATCTGATCATCTCTGGATGGGTAACTGTAACCGGCCCTCCTCTGGCTATTTGGCGTTTGAAGGTGGGAATAACACTACCACGGCTACCTAAGACATTACCAAAACGCACTGCCACAAAACGCGTTGCCGAACGTTTATCCAAGCTCTGGATAATCATCTCTGCTATCCGCTTTGTCGCCCCCATAATACTGGTTGGGTTCACCGCTTTATCCGTAGAAATTAAAACGAAAATTTTAACCTTAACCAAGTCTGCAGACTCCGCCAAATTATAAGTTCCTACAATATTATTCTTAAGTGCTTCTTCTGGGTTGCGTTCCATGAGCGGCACGTGTTTATGCGCAGCGGCATGAAATACCACGCCGGGATTATATTTTTGAAAAATGAGTTGAACTTTATCCCGATCCTTAATATCCAAGATCTCAGTTGTTAGATCTAAACTAGGATACTCCGTATGTAGCTCTTGTTCAATATCAAAAATACTATTTTCCCCATGCCCAATAATCACAAGTTTACCTGGATTAAATTTAATAACCTGGCGACAGATTTCTGAACCTATCGATCCACCCCCGCCCGTAATCATGACTGTCTCTCCGGTTAAATAACCCGCCACTTGCTGAAGATCTACCTCCACTGGGTCACGTCCCAATAAGTCCTCAACTTGGACCTGACGAATCGCCGTAGTATCAACGCTCCCACTTATAACATTAAAAACTCCAGGCATAATCTTCAGATCAACCCCGGTCTTTTCACAAATTGTCATAATTGCCCGCACGGCTTCTCCGGAAGCTGAGGGCATAGCAATAATAACTTCATCAATATTATGACCCTTAACAATTCGAACAATATCCCTTCGAGTCCCCAACACGGGGATTCCCATAAGATGTAACCGCTGCTTTTTGACCGCATCGTCTATAAAACCTACTGGCCGACCTTCGCGGAAGTTATGATTTTTCAGTTCTCGAGCAGCCATTACTCCAGCATCCCCTGCCCCGATAATCAAGACCTGTTTCTGGGAGCCAGGGACATGGGGAGTTAACACATTTTCTTGAAGTATCCGCCAAATAAAACGCGAACCTCCAATTAAGAAAACTACTGTGAACCAAAGAAGTACTGCCACGGCATTAGGGATACGCCACAGTGCCAAAAAATAAACCAAGGCCACAGTACCACTAGTCCCTACTGAGACAGCATAAAGAATAGAAATAAGTTCCCCCATGCTGGCATACTGCCAAAGCCTATTGTATAAACCAAAAACATAGAAAACCGCCAAATAAAATACTGTGGCGGCCCAAGCAGTATGATAATATGTCAAAAAATATTCCTGAGGTAAGTTTCCTTCAAAACGAATATAAAAACTTCCAAAGGCAGCCAAATTGACCAAGATAGCATCAATTAACATTAATAACAACGTTCTTTTACGAAATAACATAGTCCAAGTCCCTTCCTCTGTTCGTGAACAGCCAAGGTCCCTTCAAGCATACACCCGCTAAAATCTCCATAGTAAAGTTTACTACAGTTTTTATACTATATCAACTATCCATGGCATAGCAGGTCGTTATTCAGTGATATTAGTACTATAATAACATAAAATCATAGTAAAATAGCAAAAAGTTACAAGCTATACTTTATCTGCTTTTTAGGGTCGTTCTTTATTCACTAGTCAAAACTTTTTGAATCTCTAGGATAGTCGAATTAGGAAGTACCTTTTCCCCACCAAAGATATTCCAATTTGTTAATCCTTTCTGAATACTTTGAAGGAAGCTTTGAGTTAAGGAACTCATCGCGTCTTGGGGAGAGATAAGCAGTAATGCCCCCTCATGATGAGCAGTCATTGCCGCTCCAGCTAAGGCATCCGGAAAGTTTTCGCCCGTCGCGATATCTAACCCCGTGCTTTGAATAAAATAGGTCTTGGCGATAACAGCCGAGGTTTCATAACGATCCTTTCCAGCTAGTCGCTGCCCATTTACAGAAGAAAGACCTGCAGCCTGTAAAGCACTCCTCAATACACTCTCGGAAATTACTGACTCCCCACCTACGCTAATTAGACGGGAGGGATGCAAAGCTTTCAAGGCGTCTGCCGTGGCTTCAGGTAAAGCTACCTTATCCGTCAAAAGAATGGGAAAATTCTGACTGGCTGCCGCAGGCGCCATACTTAAAGCATCCGGAAAATCCAAACCCGTTGCCAATGCGACAGGCGTTCCTTGCGCGAAGGTCTTAGCAATCAGGGCTGCCGTCTCAAAGCGGTCACGTCCGCCCAAGCGAGTGACTTTTTCGCCTGTCCAGCCTAACTGAGCAAGGCTGGTATTAATTTCCGAGCTCAAGGCGCCTTCTCCACCCAGTAGAATAACACGGGAAGGGTGTAAGCTTTTCAGCGCGACTTGAACACGGTTATCTAAGGAACGTGGACTAGTCAGGAGGATTGGCGCATCATTTTTGTGTGCTAGGGGTACTCCCGCCAAGGCATCCGGGAAGTCATCTGAGCGGGAGATGATCACAGTTTCACTCCCCTTCGGCCACCCATTCAGTGCGATTTGTATGGCGGTGTCCATCCGGTCCACACCAGCGATACGCAAAGGATTAGGGGGGGTGCCTAGATCCCCGAGATGGACTGGTTGTACCGTGTCCCAGTGACCATCTGGCCCATTCGTCGCATTGGGGAGCTGGTTTTGAGGGATTCGCGCTACTGGGATTTTAGAGATATTTACTTGCGTCACGTAACCCAGAACATAACTCGTCCCACATAACTCAATGACCTTATCTTGGTAGGTCTGATCTGGTGCAGCCTGCCAAGGATTATTCTTCATAGACCAACTATTATACGCCCAGATGGCAAAATACCAATTCTCCAGTTTATTCCGATCACCATCCCCTATTTGTGGTGTTATTTTCAAGAACTTTTCATTGAGCAGATCTGCTCCGAAGAAAATATTAAAGTCAATGTCGTTTTTCAGCTTTTCGACGATTACTGGATCTAAGGCGTTGTAACTAGCAATCTGCATAATCCCGATGGCCGGATTAGCTCCAGGATTCGTTATAACACTGATAAGGGGCTTACCTTGGCTATTCCATTGTCGCCAACCGCTTTCTTTGAAGGCAATCGCTTTGAAAATAACACTGGGGATACCTTTTTGCCGTGCAACAGCGTCAAGTTTTTGGGCAATAATCGCCGGGGTTGGATTTTGCATAGGGGTTGTGACCGCAATAACTGGTGTACTAAAACTCGCCAAGATCAATAACGGGATTATGATTATTGTGAATATTATGCACGGCCTTTTACCCATATTATTTAACTCTCCTTTTGTCTATGCGTCTTGTTCCACGTGTTTCTATCTTTGATCAAAGTATCTCTTCCTTCAGTCATCCTTCTAATTCTACCATACACCTGATTTTTCTGCATAAAAAAGGACTACCCTTTCGCGAGTAATCCTGCTCAGCTTATTCTTTAGGTAACCCATTTAATGATCTACCTATATGGAACTTTCCCCAGTAATTAACCAATGTGAATTGACGAAAATAAGATTTACACGCACACTAACCTTCTGTTCATGAGCCTCTCCTGTTGGGGATGCATTTTCAAAACTGTAGTCTGAAGCCATATACCTATAATCAGCTCGAAGGGTCGCGGTTGAGTTATCCGCCTTTTCAAGGGTAACTTGATCAAAATCAATCCGAATCACATCCAAACCAATCCCCTGTAAAAGATAAACTTCCGCTCTGTTAGCATGCTTTTCTAAAATGCTGCCCGTATAGCCAGTAGCTAATTTGGTCCGAAAAGCTGACATCTCCGTAGATTTCCAGGCATCAAAGAAAATCCCTACATCTTGCTTATAATCTGTAATAATTTGTTGAGCTAGCCGTTGGGGAATCTCCTCGTTTTTTCCAGAGAGAGTGTTCGTTGTAGGTTGATACACTTCCGTCCCCACATTTAACACGTTACTTTCATTAAACCCTTGACTACTTCCTTGAGAAACATTAGCAAGGGTTTGCGTATTGGTCTTCCCCCTTAACTTTGAAATCACGTACTCCGCCGATGTAGGATTAGCGACAGAAAACCCTAACATTCCCACCGTTATTCCTAAACCTAAAGTTAAGATTGCCACAAGCCAATTCATTTTACGCATATAAACCAGAATCTCCTTTACCTAATTTTATTACTAGCATGACCGCGGAGAGAAGGTTTTAGACAATTAAGCAATAAATAAGATACAGAACCTGTCTCTCTAACAGGCTCTGTATCTTATTCTTAAACTATGAGAATGTTTAGCGACGGTAATTAGACTAACGTTACTTCATAATGAGTACGATGCTCTCCTACATTAATTACACTACAAACTTTAATTACACCACTCAAACTTTTCTTCACTTATTTCCCGTAATCACTGGTATCCCCTCTTGGAAGATGAGGTTGATCTATATATTATTAGTTCTTTACAAAGGGAATGACTCATATTCAGTTGTTAGGAACTGTAATCTTTCAAGATCATCATTTCTTCTACTAACGTTTCGTAGCAAACGGTGTTGCACCGTATATCTTAGCACTAGTATCGTTTCGGAAGAGATGCGAGTCTAGGTCATGAATTTCTTGATGGAATTGTTCGATGCGAGCTTTATCTTTCGAATCAAACGCATCCATCCCCCGGTTAAACAGAACATCTAGGTACCCAGAAAATGCCATTACCTTATTGGCACCTACTTCATTTTTTAACTGCTTGTCCCACAAAGTCTTATGAAAAAGGATATATTTCTTAATATCTTGTTCATTCATCTGTGGTCCTGCCGTAGGTCCAAATAAATAACCGTCTACATACTCATGAATGTTCCAGGCTGATCCAAAGGCCAAGGTTTTGGTCGCATCACTTAAGCCACTTTCGACACCTTCACTACTGAAAAATCCCGCAATCGATGGCGCAGGGTCAAGGAACTTAAGATCAGGTTCCTTGTACTTTTTGGTTCCCGAAGCATCACCTTGAGGCGCTGTATTAATAGTTGGTGGTGAGATTGTAGCCGCTGGAGCAGCTTTACCTGTGGTTACACTTGGACTAGTTGCGGGATTACTGTTGGTGTTCACGGCAGGATTAGCTGGATTAACTCCCCCAGCACCGCTCCCCACAGTGGCATTTGTTCCCGCCGCGTCGACAGGCGGGGTTTGAATTACTACCTGGTCAGGATTGGTCGGTTGGCTCCTTAGGACTTTCCAGGCACTAGGTCCATAGAACGCCGCAGCTACTAAAGCACCGGCTAAGACAATAGTTCCCGCTAAGGTCGCCACTTTTCTTTGATCAAACTCCATAAGTCTACCTCCTATTCAATTGCTTTTGTCTCTAAGATTCTACCAGTTTTTAGGCGAAAAGTCTGTCGCTTTTCCTGCTTATCTATAACCTTTTTCTGTCTTGTCCCCTATAATTACGCCATAGGTCGCCCTAAGAACCACTATTTTCGTGATAAAAAAACAGCAAAGAACAACGCAATTCATTATGCACTATGCATAATTCATATATTAATAGAGCAATGTCGTCAATCTAAGCATCCAATAATTCACAATGCAGATTTCTTATTCATAAAGAAGCGTTTCTTTCTAGGGATTTTGCGTTCAAATTGCCTGTCTGGTCGTATAGGCGTACGATTT
>JBAQMG010000137.1:0-2146 GCA_049302575.1 Desulfitobacteriaceae bacterium
CCTTTTTTTTGCACAGTCACATTTATGAACTCTTTCAAACTAATCACCTCCCTTCATTTATCCCTTCATACAAATAAACGAAAAAAGGTGGCTTTCTGTTACACTTTTTTGGAAAGATTTTCATTTATTTTTTCTTGATACTTTCAGCCATTTTAATCATCTCTGCTTTATCTGCTTCTCCTATAAGAGAAAACAGAAATTCTTCCTTCCAGACAATACTGACAAGTCCTTGTTTCTCGGCTAAAAGTGCATCGTTGTTGTGTATCGAAATATTTTTTACAGTGGATGATACTCCCCTCTTTCCCAGCCGTAAAGGATCTGATAAACCGATAAACAGGCAGCAAGCATATAGAATTCTAAATAAGGCAGCGCGATCCGTCGGCATTAAGGATAAGATAGGTACGCACACGCTCAGAAAATCCTTAGGATAATTATAAGAATTTTTATCAAGTTGGAACTACTGCTACCTTAGTTGTTTGGGACTTTCACCTAGAGACAACGCCCATACAGGGCGCACACAAAAAAAACCGGCTAGAATTATAGCCGGTTTTTATGGATTTACTAAAAATCAATATCCATTAACACTTACTTGAGACATACTTGCTGAACCATAATAATTGAAATCTGGATTACTAAAAGTATACATATCAACAATGTAGCGTAACGAATGGCTAATATATGTTTGATATTGGTAGTATTGAGACGTAGGTTCATAAGCAGTCTGGTTACTTGTAGGTTGATAACCCCCTAGAATACTAACAGGAGTAAACCGCCATTGAATATAATAATTTCCTAATCCACCAGCATTAATTGCAATATTCATTCTGTTGCCTATTCCATAATTTAACGTAACTGATGGAGTAACACCAAAGTTAATATTGATAGCAGATGTATTTGTTTGAGCCGTTGGTCCATAATCACAAACTGTTCCTCCAGAATTTGAATGCTGGTAAAGATAAACATAGCCCGAATAATATCCACTATTTGGTGTTACTGTGACAGGAGAATATGCCATAGACCAATAGGTCCCGTTACTAGGATTGTTGGGATTCTTATAAACGTTAAGTGCGTAATTAACAGTAACAGATGTCCACGAATCGTAAGAAGCATATGAGCCTACAGGAGGCCAGCTCGTGCTCAAACTTGCCTTAGCTGGTTTTATAGTTTGAATAATTGACTGTGTTTGTTGATTATTAGAGAGGTGCAAATTATCTTTATCATCTCTCAATGCAATTGTTATTATTCTTAATACTTCGTTTTCATTATTAACTTCAACATTCATATTAACAGGATAAATGTTTCCAGAAGAGTCTTTAAACATCGAAATTGCAACATTTGTTAATTTATCGCTATAATTATCTACTTGGGGAATATTTTCCGGAATATTTTCCCCTATTAAATTATAAGCTTCGCTTAATTTTATGTGATCTTTCCTAATAACAATTTTAGCTCCGTTTTTATAACTTTCTCTTACTTTATTCAACACGTCTGTATTGTTAAGTTCTGTTGCATCAACAATAATATTTTTGAATATATTTGAGTCTACTTGAGCGATATTTAGGCTTTTTATTGTTGAAAAATTTGTTGTAATAAACTCTTTATTAAAGTTGATAATTTTTTGGGAGTCAATATTGTTTTCTGTTATATACAAAAGCCCATTTTTTTCAAGATTTAATTTTAATTTTGTGAATTCTGGATTTTTATCAGAAGCTTCTACAGATTTTAGATTAACTGATAATCCACTAAATAATAATCCAAAAACTAATAATAAACTCATAACTATTTTAAATTTTTTCATTTTTAATCTCCTCTTCTTAATAAAAATTTAAATTTAGAATATTTGGCTCCGATCTACACAAGCACGGTTTAATTACCTAGTTTTATCCCACTATTGACTCCAAATAAAACAAACTTACGAATCTCAGATCACTGAGGAAATGGCTATACGCTACCTGCAAACATTAGGTTACCAAAGCGTAATACAACAAAGTCCGCTTTTAGTGGGCTTATTTTGGTGTACCTTTTTTTTGCACAGTCACATTTATGAACTCTTTCAAACTAATCACCTCCCTTCATTTATCCCTTCATACAAATAAACGAAAAAAGGTGGCTTTCTGTTACACTTTTTTGGAAAGATTTTCATTTA